>JAATGA010000265.1 GCA_015654855.1 Rhodobacterales bacterium | reverse complement strand
GCGAGCGGGCGAGCGCCACGCGCTGCCGCTGGCCGCCCGACATCTGATCCGGCCGGCGTTCCGCGAGATAGGTGAGCTTCACCATGTCGAGCGCTTCGCCGACACGGCGCTTGGTTTCATCGGCTGGCACGCCCGTCACCTTCAGCCCATAGGCGACGTTGCCCGCGACCGTCATATGCGGAAACACCGCATAGGACTGGAACACCATATTGGTCGGCCGCTTGTTGGCCGGCACATTCGCCATATCCTTGCCGTCGATCAGCACCGCGCCGGACGAGATCCCCTCGAACCCGGCGATAGTGCGCAGCAGCGTGGTCTTGCCGCAGCCCGACGGCCCCAGCAGCGAGAAGAACTCCCCCGCCCGGATCGTCGCGGTGATCCCGCGCAGCGCGTGGTAATCGCCGTAGTATTTATGGACATCCCGGAATTCGATCATGTCGGTCTTCATGATTTACAGGAACCCTCCGGTATCCTTGCCGCCGGATTTCGCGATGCCGCGGCGGCGGAAATATTCTGCGATGGTCAGAAGGACGACCGACACCGCCACGAGGATGGTGCCAAGCGCCATGATGGCGGGGACGCGGGCAGGGAAGCGGAACTGGCCGTAGATATAGACCGACAGCACGGTTTCGGACCCGCCAAGGAAGCTCGCCACGATGTATTCGTCGAGCGAGATGGTAAAGGAAATCAGGAAGGACGAGATGATCCCCGGCATGACCAGCGGCAGGATGATCAGCCGGAAGGTCGAGGCCGGCGTCTCGCCCAGGTCATAGGCCGCCTCTTCCAGCGAGCGGTCCAGGCTCTGGAACGCCGAGGACAGGATCGCCACGCTGAAGGGCACGCACATCAGCACATGGCCGAGGATGATCGTCATCATCGACAGCGGCACCCCGATGGCCAGCACCACGATTAGCAGTGACATGCCGATGATGATGTCGGGCAGCACCATCGGCAGCATGATCAGCCCCATCATCGGCCCCTTGCCCGGAAAGACGAACCGGGTCGAGGCGCGGGCGGCGAAAAGCCCGAGACAGGTCGCCAGCGCCGCCGAGGTGATCGCGATGAACAACGAGTTCTTCAACGCCTTGAAGAGGTTGGGATCGTCCGCCATCACCTGGAACCAGTTGGTGGTGAACCCGGTCAGCGGGAAGGCGATGATCTTCGAATCGTTGAAGGCGAACAGCGGCAGCAGGACGATCGGCGCGAACAGGAACAGCAGATAGACGACCGCATAGGACTTCAGGAAAGGCGACTTCATCTGGCGCCCCCCTTCAGGAAGCGTCGGTTCAGCATCAGGAAGACCACCGTGATCACCAGCACGATCAGCATGGCCGAGACCGCGATGGCGGAGCCGAGCGCGCGGTTGTTCTGCTTGAGCATCTGCACCTCGACCATATTGGCGATCATCGGGATCTTGCCGCCGCCGATCAGGTCGGGCGTCACATAGTCGCCGATGGTCGGGATGAAGACGATCAGCACCGCCGCGATCACACCGGGCATCGACAGCGGCAACGTCACCCGCAGAAAGGTCGCCCACCGGCTTTCACCCAGGTCCTGGCCGGCCTCAAGAAAACTGCGATCGATCTTTTCCAGCGCGACGAAGATCGGCAGCACGGCAAAGGGCGCATAGGCATGGGCCAGCGTCACCACCAGCGCGCCGACGTTGTAGTTGATGATGGTCAGCGGCTCGGAAATGATGCCGAGGTTCAGCAGGCCGGAGTTGATCACGCCGTTATAGCCCAGAATGACCTTCCACAGGAAAACCCGGATCAGGTAGCTGGTCCAGAACGGGATGGTCACCAGAAACAGCCACAGCGACTTCTTCGACGGCTGGACATGGAAGCTGATGAAATAGGCGAGCGGATAGGCCAGAACCACGGTCGCCAGCGTCACCATGAACGACACCGACAGGCTGCGCATCATGATCGCGCGGTAGATCTTGCCGGTCCAGACAGTGATGTAATTTTGCAGGGTGAAGATCGGCTCCACCCCGTTCGGACCTTTGGTCATGAAGGAATAGACGATCACCGCTATCAGCGGCGCTGCCAGGACAAGGATCGCATAGATCGCGGTCGGGCTGATCATGGCGAGGCCGGATGCGGCCTCGGTGTCGCGGAACCGGGTCTTGCCCATGGTTCCGCCACTCGCATTCGCGGCTGCGGTCTCAGCCATCGTCACCCCTGTCGGCTTGAGGCGGAGGTTCAGATGCCCGCCGCTCTTTGATCAAACCCTGGCCGATGCCTGCTAACTTGGCAAGAGCCTTGGCGGGCGTCCCCGTGCAAGGGCAAAACCGCCCGGATTTTGATCAGCCGGTGATGCGTTCGATCGCGATTGCCCGCTTTTTCATCTCGTCATAAAGCGCAGGCACCACCCGCAGCGCCCCGACCGCATGGCTCAGCGCATCCGAAAGCCGCGCCTCGCTGGCCTGACCGGCGACGCGCCAGATCATCCGGCGGGCAACGCCGTCGTCATAAATGATCTCGGTCGCCGCGCCACGTTTGCGCCAGCCGAGGAAATCCGCCCCGCCGGGCGCATGAAAACTTGCCTGATGTCCCATTGACCGGGCCCTTTTGTTTTTGACCTGCACGGATAGCCACAAGACGCAGGAGCCGAAGCCCCGCATCTGCCGCCAAGGATCGGCCACCGGCGGGCACCGGTCAACGCGCGGCCCCTGCCCCGGCGGACGGTTTGCCGGAACCTGAGTCCTCCGGGCCACAGAATCGCCGGATGCCGCGCCCTGGCGCCGCGGGTCGTCCGAAATCCGCCATGGCATCGCCACAATCCGGCCACAATTCACCCGACCGGGAGGTCAGACCGCCATATCCGCCGGCGGGCGCGGCAGCAGCAGCGCCAAAGCCTCGGCCGCGGCGACGATGCGTTCGCGCGCGACATTGCCGGCCATCGCCAGGCGCACGGCATGGGGCGCGCGGCCATGGGTCAGGGCGTATTGATCCGCCGGGCGGACCAGAACCCCGGCATTCTCGGCCGCCCGCGCGAAGGCAGAGGCGCGCCAGCCCTGCGGCAGCCCCAGCCAGCAGAAGGCCAGCCCCGGCTGCCAGGTCAGCGCCGCCCCCTCCAGCCGGTCGACCAGCAGTTCCAGTCGCTCGGCCGTCTCGACCTGGACGCGGGCACGGATCTGCGCGGCAGCGCCGGAGCGCAACAGATGCAGACACATGTCGCTGACCGGGCGCGACAGCGCGAAATAGCGGTGCTGCGCGGTCAACCGGCCAGCCTCTCCCATGCCTTCGGGGCAGACGACCCAGCCGAACCGCAGCGCGGCGGAAACGGTCTTGGAGAAACTGCCGACATGCCAGACCCGCTCGGGCGCCAGTGCGCGCAGGGTGGGCAGGCGATGCTCGGCCGAGGAATAGCAGTCGTCCTCGATGATCTGCAAATCGTAGGCCCGGGCGATGGATACAATTTCGTGACGCCGTTCCAATGACATGCGAACAGCGGTCGGATTTTGTGCCTCGGGCGTCAGGCACAATACCTGGGCGCCGTGACGGCGGCAGGCGGCCTCCAGCGCGTCGGGGCGGACCCCCTCGCCATCCAACTCGACCGAGACGCTTTCGGCCCGCGACATGCGAACGGCATAGCGAAAGCCGGGATAGGCCAGTTCCTCCAGCAGTGCGACCGGGCGTTCCCCGCGCAGGCAACAGCTCAGCACGATGCCGATGGCGCTTTGCCCGCCATGGGTCAGCGCGATGTCCTCGGGGCCGAAGCGTCCGAGGTCACGGTCGTCGAGCCAGGCGGCGACCTCGGCCCGCAGCGGCGCCTCTTCGCTCTGGCTGGTGTAGTCGATCCAGCGCTCGGCGGCGAGATCGTCGGCCATGCTGCGCAGGGCCACGGCGAAGGCCTCGCCCTGCCCCACCTCGGGCAGGATCGGGCTGCGCAAATCGACAAGGTTCGACTGCTGATCCGGCCGCTCGACGAACAGCGATTGCGTCGGACCAAGCCGCGGCACCGCCGCCTGCACGAAAGTGCCCCGCCCGACCGTCGCGCCGAGCAGTCCCTCTTGCGTGGCGAGTTGATAGGCCCGGCTGACGGTGCCCGGCGTGACCTGAAGCTTCCAGGCCAGATCGCGGACCGTCGGCAGTTGGGTGCCCGGCGGCAGTTGCCCGCCACGGATCGCGTCGCGCAGCGCGCGGGTCAGGCCGAGATATTTCGGCCCGGGATATTGTGCCAGATCGGGCAGCCAGATTGTGTCGGTCACAAGATACCTCTGGTGAGATTGACCAGAGAATTGTATCAATAACTCAGGAAGTCAACAGTTTTGTATCGACACAATGGAGAGTGCGATGCCGTCCCCCCTGAACCTGCCCGCCGGAACCCTGGCCCATCTGCCGCCGCTGTCGCGACTGGCCGTGCGTCTTGCCGATCTGGTCGTGACCTGGGAAGGGCGTCAGCGCAGCCGAAAGCAACTTCTCCGGCTCGATGCGCGGTTGCTGCGGGACGTGGGCCTCGACGGCTCTGTCGCGCGGAACGAATCCGCCAAGCCATTCTGGCGCGACTGACCTGTCGCCCGGACTCCCTGTCCGTCTGGACATCTCCCCCTGTCGGGCCGGCTTTGCCGGCCCTTTTTTTCGCGACGCGAGGGTGGGATGCTGACGCGGCGAAGGCCGCGCCCGGACGATCCTCCGGGCGGCAGGATCTTGTCGGCGGGAAAGCGGGATGACCCGGACAGCGACGGAGGGAACATTGACCGACGACGATTTCCGTCGCACGGCCGAACGCGCCTTTAGCGGAGCGAAACTCGCGCTTCTCTGCGGAAGCGGCGTGGTGTCGCTCCTGCGGGACGACCGGCCGGACATCCCCTGGCCCGGCCATTGGGATCTGCCCGGCGGCGGTCGCGAGGGCGACGAGACCCCCGCCTCTTGCGCGATTCGCGAAACCGCCGAGGAACTCGGCCTCATTCTCACCGAGGCGGATCTGATCTGGCGCCGCGCCTATCCGGCGCAGCGCGCGGGCGGTCCGGCGACATGGTTTTTCGCCGCACGGCTGCCGCTCGCAAGGCTTGAGGACATCCGTTTCGGCGACGAGGGCCAGGGTTGGCGACTGTTCCCGGTGACGGGGTTCCTGGCCCTCGATACCGCCATCCCCCATTTGCGCCAGCGGCTGGCGGAATGCCTGGCCGGGCTGCGCTGACACTCCGGGCACCAGGCTCCCGGCCCGGATGCCCTGGCCGACAAGGCGCATTGGGCCGGATCGCGCCGGGAGCGGAAAATCTGCAACTGCCCCCTTGCGTCCGGGCGTGCGAGGCTCTATTCCCCCGCCATGGAGTGCGGGCGTAGCTCAGGGGTAGAGCATAACCTTGCCAAGGTTAGGGTCGTGAGTTCGAATCTCATCGCCCGCTCCAACAAAGCCGGACAGCTTTGAAACGAACGGGCCGCGTCAGCGGCCCTTTTCGTTTGCGCGGATCGCGGCCGGACGGACTTCAACCGTGCGGGTCGCCAGCGGGCAGGTTTCAACCGTGCGGATCGGGCGTGGACCGAAATCAGCCCGCCTTGCCGGTTCAGAAGTTGAGGTATCACCTTAGGAAGCAACCGCAGCGCACTGACCTGCAAGGATTTTCTATATCCTTAAGGATGCGCCATCAGCGTCCGACCACACGGACCGGACCGCAGCCCCGGCAAAACCCGGCTTTGTCAGCCGAGAATGGCCTTCACATAGTTCTTGGTTTCTTCGTAAGGCGGGATGCCGCCGTGCTTTTCCACTGCGGCGGGGCCGGCGTTATAGGCCGCCAGCGCCAGCCGCCAACTGCCGAAGCGCGAATACATCATCGCCAGATAGCGCGCACCGCCTTCGAGGTTCTGATGCGGGTCGTTCATATCGACGCCAAGCCGCCGCGCGGTTTCCGGCATCAGTTGCGCCAGCCCCGTCGCGCCCTTGACCGAAACCGCGCCGACATTCCAGCCGGATTCCTGCTGCACCAGGCGCAGGAAAAGGTCCTCGGGCACGCCGTGTTTGCGCGCCATCGACTTCGCATGTTCCAGGAACTCGCCCTTGTAGCGCCCCGCGTAGCGCGGCACCGCCTCGGCGCTCTCGCCCGCGCCGGCCTTGCCCTTGGGGGTCAGCCGGACCGAGGCCTCGTATTGCTTCGAAAGCCGCCCGTCGAGCAGTTTGGACTGGGATTTGAACAGCGCGTTCCGGCTTTTGGACGAACCCGAAAGGATCAGGCCCTCCGCATTCGCGGGGGCCGCGCCCGAAAGGGCGACGCCGACGGCAACAGCCGCGACCATAACACGCCGGATCATTATCCGCCTCTTCACTGTCCCGGCGGGACTATACCAGGTTCGGTCGCCGATGCCAGCCGGTCCTGACCTGGTTTCCGGCCGGGGATCGGCGAGGTTCCGCCGATCGGACCCCGAGGCCCGCGTCGCAACGGAACGTGCCGGACTCCGGTTGCGATGCGGCGGCGCGCTAGTCTATAGGCTTGGGTCAACACTTTCACGATCCGCCCGGCACGGCTGCCGGGACAGGCGCTTCAGGGGGACAGATGGCAGGTTCGGTCAACAAGGTCATTCTCATCGGCAACCTCGGCCGCGACCCCGAGGTGCGCAGCTTCCAGAACGGCGGCAAGGTGGTGAACCTGCGCATCGCCACCTCGGAAACCTGGCGCGACCGCAACTCGGGCGAGCGCAAAGAGCGCACCGAATGGCACACCGTCGCGATCTACAACGAAAACCTCGCGAAGATCGCCGAGCAATATCTGCGCAAGGGGTCCACGGTCTATATCGAGGGTGCGCTGGAAACCCGCAAATGGCAGGACCAGTCGGGCGCGGATCGCTACTCGACCGAGGTCGTGCTGCGGCAGTTCCGGGGCGAGCTGACGCTGCTTGGCGGTCGGGGCGAAGGCGGCGGCGCGGCAGCCGGCTATGACGACCGCGGCGGCGACGAAGGCTATGCGGCGCAGGGCGGCGGGTCGGGCGGCGGCCAGCAGGGTGGCGGCTATGGTGGCGGCCGGCCGTCCTCGGGCGGCGGCTACGGTGGCGGCCAGGGTGGCGGCGCACCGGCCGGACGGCCCGATCTGGACGACGAAATCCCGTTCTGAACGGATTTCGCCGGGCATAACAGCATTCGCGATCCGGGCATGGCCCGGGTGAAGCGGGCGGCACAAGCGTGCCGCCCGCATTGCTTTTGCCTCCCCACGCGGGGGCGAGCGTTCAGATTAAAAGGAAGCGGGGCGCGCGGCTTTGCGCCGGCTGCGGCCAGCTTTGGTCCGACAGTCAGCCTGGAGCGTTCAGTCGGGGCCGGGCATGTCCGACAGAACCTCGGCGAGGATCTCGTGGCTGCGCACGCGGGCGGCGTGGTCGTGGATCTGGCCGGCGAGGATCACCTCGTCGGGCCGCAATCGTTCGAACCAGGCCGCGAACTGTTTGCGGATCGTGTCGCGCCCGCCGGCGACCGAGCAGGACAGCGCGCGATCGACGCCGGCGCGGACCTCGGCCGGGATCTGCGCCTCGACATCATGCACGGGCGGCGGCAGCTTGCCGGGATTGCCCGACCGCAACCGGGCGAAGGTCAGTTGCATGGAAGATCGCAGGAAGATCGCCTCTTCATCCGTCTCGGCGGCGAAGGCGCCCATGCCCATCATGAAATACGGCTTGTCGAGGAACTGCGACGGGCGGAAGGTGCGCCGATAGGTCTCTGCCGCCTGCTCCAGGTAATCGGGCGCGAAATGGCTGGCGAAGGCGTAGGGCAGGCCGAGGTAGGCCGCCAGTTGCGCGCCATAGAGCGATGAGCCGAGGATCCAGACCGGCACCTCGGTCCCCTGCCCCGGGATGGCGCGGATCCGCGCCTCGGGATTCGTCTGGAAATACTCGATCAGTTCGACGACATCGCGCGGAAAGGTATCCTCTCCGGTCATGTTGCGCCGCAGGGCGCGCGCCGTCGCCATATCCGTCCCCGGCGCGCGGCCAAGCCCGAGGTCGATCCGGCCAGGATAAAGCGTGGCGAGCGTGCCGAACTGCTCGGCGATCACCAGCGGCGAATGGTTGGGCAGCATGATCCCGCCCGAGCCGATGCGGATCGTCTTGGTGCCGCCGGCCAGATAGCCGATGACGACGGAGGTGGCGGCGCTGGCGATGCCGGTCATGTTATGATGCTCGGCCAGCCAGTAGCGGGTGTAGCCCCATTTTTCGGCATGCTGGGCGAGGTCGCGGGCATTGCGGAGGGCATCGGCGGCGGTGGCGACCTAGGGGATGGGGGAGAGATCGAGGATGGAAAAAGGAATCATCTGGGACTGCAAGATCGCTCATCT
>JAATGA010000322.1 GCA_015654855.1 Rhodobacterales bacterium | reverse complement strand
GTAAAGATCGCCGAGCCGCTGTTTCAGATCCTTCGCCTCGGGGCTGATCTTGCGGGCGAACAGATAGTCCTGGCTGAGCAGCAGGTCATAATGATCGTTGTAGAAGGTTACCGGCATCCCGTAATCGGTGAAGATCAGGAAGGTCAGCGTCCGGGTGCGGATCTGCGCCTCGGGCACCAGATGGCGCACCAGGGTCTGGAAAAACGTCTCGTCCGGGATCCAGGTGGTGCGGAAGAACCGCAGCACGTCGCGGCGCTTGTGGCAGAAGGAGAGCAGGGCCTCGATGGTGCGGCGGCGCAGGCACCACCACTGGCTGCCGATCTGCATCTGGATGTCGGCCGGCACGCGGCGTTCCAGCCCCAGCCGCTTTTGCCATTCCATCGAGGTGTAGAACCACCACTTCGATCTGCGTTCGTTAAACCAGTGACGGTAGATCAGCCGCTCTTCCCTGATCCCGGTCTTGATCCAGTCCGACCGGAAGAAATCGAAGCTTTCGATGTAGTCCACCTCCTCGCGGTCGAGGAAGGCATGGGCATATTCCGCCGTCTTGATCGGCATGCAATCGCCCGACAGCATGTAGAAATGCGTGGCGCGGGGGAAAGCCTCGACTGCCGCCTCGACGGCAGAAAGAGAGGCCTCGACCAGGCTCCACTCGCCCCAGCCGCATTTGATCCGGCGGGCGGCGAAGGCGACCGAGGGGTTCGCGGCCAGGGCCGTGCGGATCCGGTCGTAATCCTCGCGCTTCGCGCGGCCGTCGAAGTGGATGGCGATGAAATCTCCGGTCGCGGTCAGGCGGTTGGCCTGGGCGATGATGCCGTCGGGGTCTTTGTGGCACAGCAAAACGTAGGCGATCTTTGCCATCAGCGAAACACTCGACGGTATGCCACGGGCGTTGTTTCCATAGTTGCCATCATGCTCCATTGAAATGACAAACTTTGTTTGCTTTCTAGGGGGCTGATGACGAGACCGGACGCAGCCGCGCCCGGCGGAAGGAGATGACGATGGGTTTTCCCGGCACCTGGATGACCGAGAGTGAAAGCGTAGTGTATCGCGTGGTGCCGAAATGCGCCTGTTCGACGATCGGTCAGATCATGTTCTACTCGGACCACGGGCACTTCTTCGACGGGGACATTCACGATTCCACCACGGGCCTGCACAAATGGGCCCAGGCGGCGAGCCAGCCCCTGATCGAGGCCAACGTCAAGGCGCATAAGTCGCTTGCTTTCACCTGTGTGCGCAACCCCTATACCCGTATCCTGTCGTCGTTTTTCGACAAGATCTGCGGGATTCAGCGCAACGGCCGGCGCTACCGCGGAAATCTTGTGCCGTTGCTGATCCAGAAATACGGGATCGAGGTCGGCGGCCCCGACGGCAAGGACGAGTTCGACCAGATCAAGAGCTTTCGCCGTTTTCTGCTGTTCGCCCGTGACACCATCCGTTGGAAAAAGCCGATGGAGCCGGACATCCACTGGTCGGCCATGTCGGGCCATATCGCCACTTTCATCGCCAACGGCGGCAAATACGACCAGATCTTCTTTACCGAGAAGTTCGATGACGGCATGGCCAAGGTGCTGAAAAAGATCAAGGTCAGGCACAAGGTCGACCTAAAGACCATCCCCCGCTTCAACGAAAGCGAGGGCCACGGGCCGAAGCGCGCCCATCCGGTCGAGGATTATTTCGACGATCTGTCGATGCATCTGATGTGGGAAATCTACAAAAAAGACTTCCAACTGTTCCGGTATGATTTCGACAATCCGGCCAACAAGATGCCGAAGGGCGAGGTGGATATCGCCGAGGTTCACGCCAAGCTGGGCGACTGATCGTTGCCCGGCCTTCACGCGGCATGATGCGCGGGGGTGGGCGGGCTTTGACGAATGGGCAAGCGGGCCGGTCCGGTCTCGACCAGCCGTTCGACCTCGGCCAGGACGGCGCGGGCGAGCCGTTGGCGTTCGGCGACCCAGGTCCGGGTGTCGCCGAACAATTCGGCCAGTTGCGCCTGTGCCCGGGTATAGTCGGCGGCCATGCCCGGTGTTGCCTGCCAGGCGTCGATCCGCGTCGCCGCTTCCTCGACCTCCGCCCCGTGCAGATTGATCCAGGCTCCTTCCGGCAAGCCGAGGCGGTGCAGCCGGTGGCCGGGGCTCGCCAGGGCGATGGGAACCGCTCCGCAGGCAAAGGCGTCGAACAGCTTTTCCGACAGATAGGCGGGCTGGTGGGTGTTCTCGATGGCCGAGATCATCAGCGCCGTCCCGTCGAGCCGCACAAGCTTGTCCATATGCCAGTCGGGCAGGTCGAGGCGCGACGGGCCGCCCTCCCAACTGGCACCCATCCGGGTGGCATCGCGCACCGCGAGCGCCAGATGCGTGCGCCAGGCGCAAAGGCCGAACATATCTCCCTCGGGGAAGGCCAGGTCGTGGAATGCCTCGGGCCGGCGCTCGGCCATGAAGACCGCGCGACGGCGGCGGTATGACCATTCCTCCAGCCAGTCTTGCGCCGTTTTTCGGGCATTGCGGGCGAAGGCATGGGCATAGGCGGCGGCGAAACCGTGGTCGGTCAGCAGGAAGTATGGGATGCGGTCGAAGGTGAAGACGGGCGAGCCATGGTGGTTCACCTGATGCAGCGCCCGGCTCGCGATTTCCACCGTTCCGGCCAGGGGATCGGGGCTGAACAGACTGTCCCAAAACGGTTCTTCCGAAAACAGCGCAAGCGGCAAGCCGCTGTCGGAGGGGGGAAGGTCCGCCGCGTCGCGGGGGTGGGCGCAAAGCGCGAGGTCCGCGCCGTCCGTCCCGGCAACGAGGTGGATCCGGTCACGCCACAGCGGTTGCAGCGCGGGATAGCGGAAAGGGCTGCGGATCGCATGTGGCCCGCAAAGCGCCAGACGGATGCGGGCCCGACCCGTCGTCTCCGGGGCGGCCAGAGCGATCCGCGCGGCAAGGCGGTCGGCGATTTCGCCCTCGCCTTCGCCATTGCGGGTGGCAAAACCAGCGAACCAGCGTGCGGCAGCGGCCCGAAAGCGCGGGCGCTGCGCCTCGTGAAGCGTGCCTTCGGCCCAGTCGGCAAGCGTCAACGCATAGGTCAGGAAAGCCGCCCGCCATTGCGGACCGGCATCCCTCAACCCCTCGGCCACGGCATCCAGCGCCGGAAAAAGCTGCATCCGCACCCCGTCGGGGCGGTTGGTCAGCCGGTTGCCGCCCGGTCTGACCTCATGCCAAAGGCAGGCCCGATCCGAGACCAGAACCCGACCGGCCCGCGCAAGCGACAGCCAGTGCAGCGCCATATCCTCATGCACGGCGGTTTCGGGGCAGCGAATCCCGGCCGTGCGCAGAAATCCGGTGCGGAAAATCTTGTTCCAGGGATAGTTGGTGGTCTGTGCCAACACCGGCAGGGCGCCGGGCCGCGCGGGAGACAGCGCGCCGACCGAATGACCTGCCTGCTGCCACAGCCTCTCATCCGCCTCGGTCTGTCCGGCGCGGCCGCGCGCGGCGCTTCGGCTGTCGATATGGCGAAACAGGCACAGGTCGAACGGGCCGTCATGCTCCGCCAGGTCGGCGACAAGGGCGGACAGTTCCGGCAGAAGCCGGTCGTCGGAATCGACGAACACCAGCCAGTGGCAGCGGGCCGCCGCGATGGCTGTGTTGCGCGCGGCCCCGATGCCGAAGTGCTGTTCCTGCCGGATCAGCCGCGCGCCTGGTGCCCGCGCGGGCGGGTCAGAGGCATCGTCAACGACCAGAATCTCGTTGAAAAGCCTCGAATTCCGCGCCTCGCCCAGCAGGCGCGCAAGGCCCTCCGCATCGTTGCGGGTGAACACCTTCGCGGCGAATGTGCGAGAGATCGGCATCGGCGAGGCGACGGGGAAATTCCTGTATAACGGCGTGAACTACAACGCCTCGGCGATCACGCAGAACTATGCGGCCAGCGGCAGCAAATCCTTCGTCACCGGCGTGGTCTATGCCGATGCGGACCGGAACGATTTCTATACCGTCGGCGAGGGCGTGTCGGGCCTGCGCCTTGCCGTCGGCAGTGGCGAGGCGACCTCGGTTGCGGCGGGCGGCTATTCAGTCGGCTTCGCACCGGCAACGGCGGCGGATGTGACGGTCACGCAGGGGGCGGCGACGTTTGGCGTGCTGACGGTTGCGGGCGGTTCGGGCAACGTCAAGCTGGACCTCGTGCGGGTTGACGGTGCCTGGACGGTCGAGGTCGCGGCGACGGCGGCGCTGAAATCGGGATTCGCGGATGCGACCCTGCTCGGGATCGGCAATTTCCATCTGACCGGCAACGCGCTGGCCAACAGGCTGACCGGGAACGCCGGTGACAATCGGTTGTATGGCGGAGCGGGGAATGACCGGTTGTATGGCGATGCGGGGGCGGATTCGCTCGACGGCGGTGCGGGGGCGGATACGATGTCGGGCGGGCCCGGCTACGACCGCTATGTCGTCGACAACCCCGGCGATGTGATCGAGGGCGAGATCGGCTACTCCCAGGGCGGCGGCATCGACACGGTCGAGGCCTGGATCGACTTCACCATGAAACCAAACCTCGAAATCCTGCGGCTGCAAGGCGCGGCGGATCTGAAGGGCTATGGCACCTGGGCGCCCGAGAATATGGTGGGCAACACCGGGCGCAATCTGCTCGACGGCAGCAACGGCAACGACACGCTGAACGGCAAGGCGGGCGACGACACGCTGATCGGCGGGATGGGGGCCGATCTGCTGATGGGCGAGGACGGGGCGGATGTCTTCCTCTATCGCGCGGCGGCAGAGTCGCCGGCGGGGGCGGCGGGGCGGGATTTCATCAACGGATTCGTGCATGGCCAGGACCGGATCGACCTGTCGGCCATCGACGCCAACCCCTATGCGGCCGGCGACCAGGCCTTTCGCTTCATCGGCGCGGCGGGGTTTTCGGCCAAGGGCGCGGGGGCGGCGGGCGAGTTGCGCCACTACTGGTGGGGCGCCGCGGGTCTGCTGGTCGAGGCGGACATCAACGGCGACGGCGCGGCCGACATGCAGATCTATGTCAATCTCACAAATTACATGCAGGCGGCCGATTTCATCCTGTAGCGGCGCAGCCGGTCCGCGATACGCCGCAGCGGTGCGGTCAGCCGCCAGGAGGTCGAGGCCTCTATCGCACGCAGCCGGGCGGCAAGCGCGTCGCGTTCGCGCAAGGGGTGCGGCGGCAGCACCCCCTCACCCAGACGGGCTGCCAGGTCGGCATAAGCGGCGGCCGCGGCGGCGCGGGTCGCAACCAGTTGATCCTGTGCGAGTTTTCGTACCATTGCCTCCGCCAGGTCACGCTCGGCCAATTGCGTCCGCCGCTCCAGCATCTGCTGTTCCAGATCGCGCAAACTTGCCAGGATCTGTCCCGCCCCGGCCAGCAGGTCCGCCGGATCTCCCGGCGGCGCCATGCCCAGCCCGACCGCCGCCAGCCGCCGTTCGACCGCGCGCACGGCGGGAAAGGCCTGAAGCGCAAGACCGGCAAGCACGTCTTCGGCGTCAAAGGGCAGGGTGCGCGCCACCGCCTCCGCCCCGGCCAGCCGCGCCTGAACGGCCGCCGACATCGCCTCGGGCGCACGGCGCAAAGCGGCGCGCGATACCGGAATGATCCGGCCACCCCGGGCCAGCCGCAGCATCGCCGCCGTCTCTCGTTGCCAGCGGTTGAGGTCGGGGGACACCCCCCCGGCCCATCCCTCCGCCACGACCTCGCGCGCGGACGGCCAGATAGCGGCCAAAGCCGCCCCCTCGGGCAGATCGCGCAGCACTGCGCCAAGCGGGCCGTCGACCGCCACGACCTCGCCCCGCGGCACGATCAGCGGCGGCCCGCCGCCCCATTGATGAATCCGCACCCCGCCCCGCGCCGGCAGGTTCAGTTGCCGCATCTGTCGCCCCCTTCGATCCGGCGGCCAGATTGGCAGAGGATGGTTGGGGAAATCTTAACCGGATGGCGCGAATCTGCCCCTGAACAGAAGGAGAACCGCTATGATACGGAAGCCGTCGTGACCTGGCCCTGCTTCGCCCTGCTCGGCACCGCAGGATACATCCCCTCTCCCCACCGGTTCGGAGAGGAGGAGTTGCTTGCCATGCTGGGGGCGAATTCCGGCAATCTGATGTTTCAATATGCCGCGACGCGGGTGATCGACGGGGCGCTGACCCATATTTCTCCGGCCTTCACGCCTTATGCCGACACGGCGGCGCTGCGCCCGGCGCGGGCGCTGATCTTCCCGGCGGCAAACCATCTGCGAGCCGGGGCCGACTGGACCGGGCTGAACAACTATCTGGAAGGCTGCAACAAGCCGCTGGTGATCCTGGGCCTTGGCGCGCAATCCCCCCACATCGGCGGCGAACGCGAGACGATCGCCGCGCTGCGGCGGGATGCCCATGTCCGGCGCATGGCCGACATCCTGCGCGAACGGGCGGTGCTGATCACCGTGCGCGGGCCGTTTTCCGCGCTGGCCTGCGAGGCGCTCGACCTGTCCGAGGTCGAGGTTCTGGGTTGCCCCTCGGCGCTGCTGAACCCCGACCCGAACCTCGGCCGCGCGATAGAGGCGCAGCTTGCCGCCCTGCCGGAAAGGATCGCGCAGGGGCAGGCGCGGCTGGCCGTCACCGCCGCCGCCCCGTTCGAGGTCCAGGCCCGCCCGACGTTGCTGGAGCTTGAGCGCAAGCTTTTCGCCTGGTCGGGAGAGGGGCTGTATGTCCAGCAATCCGGCGGTGTCGAGGCGATACGCGCCGCGACCGGCGGATGGCCGCGGGTCGGAGAACAGGCCCGGAGGTCGATCGCCCGGATCCTCGCCCCCGATCTGCCGGTCGAGGCGGTGGGGGCGCGGCTCTCCCGGACGGGGCGCTTCTTCACCTCGGCCCCCGACTGGATCGCGGCCATGGCCGATTGCGACCTGGCCCTCGGCACACGGCTGCACGGGGCAATGGCTGCGCTGGCCGCCGGACGGCCCGGCGTGATCGTCGCGCATGACAGCCGTACCTCGGAACTGGCCGAGACGATGCACCTGCCGCAGATCGACATGGCCCGCGCGCTTGCCGCACGCGGACTCTCCGCCGCCGTCCAGGCCGTGCGCTTCGACGGCGCGCGCTTCGATCGCTGGCGCAGCGCCACCGCGGTGCGGCTGTCAGAACTGTTCCTGCGCGCGGGCCTGCCGCCCGGCGCGCATCTGACCGCACTCGCCGCGCATGATTTCATCAGGAGAACCGCATGAGTATCGACGCCACCCGCGCCCATCCGGAGCGTTTCCGCGAGGCCATCGGCACGGAAGAGGTGCGCCAGCTCGAAACCCGTCTGATGGGCGCGACGAACCTCGCCGGGCTTTACTACCCCGAGGACCGGTCGGCGGGGGGCTATGTGCTTTACGGCATGGCGCCGGACCAGGCCGCGCTGCCGCTGGCCGAACGCCTGCCGCCTACCCCGCTGCGGCATTACTATGGCTTTCGCGACGGGCGATATGTCGATGCGCTTTACCTTCAGACCGGGCATAACGACGTGACCGCCATGCGGCGCATCCTGACCGAAGACGGGTTCGACACGATGGGCGAGCGGGTGCTGGAGTTCGGCTGCTCCGCCGGCCGGATGCTGCGCCATATGGAAGCCGAGGCGCAGGCAAACGAGGCCTGGGGCGTCGATCTGCATTCCGCCGCGATCCATTGGGCGCAGGCGCATCTGTCGCCGCCATTCCATTTCGCCACCACCACCTCGACCCCGCATCTGCCGTTCGAGGACGGGTATTTCGGCCTGATCTTCGCCGGTTCGGTCTGGACCCATATCGGCGAACTCGATGACGCCTGGTTGCTGGAGATGCGGCGCATCCTGCGGCCGGGCGGACGGCTCTATCTGACGATCTCGGACGAGACCACGCTGGAAGAGGTGGCGCGGGTGAAACCCGACCACGCCTCGAACGGCCATGTGGCCGAGCTGGATGCCGCGACCGGGATGCTGTCGCGCGACTGGATCGCCTTCGTCACCCGCAGCACGCCCTGGCTGCAAAGGGCAGTCTACCGGCGGGCGCCGTGGGTAGACCGCATTGCCCGCTGGATGGAGCCAAAGGTCGTCCGGCCCAAATCCTATGGCTGGCAGACCGCCGTGCTGCTGGAGAAGAGGGCGTGATGCTCTGGCAGGACGGGACCGACTTCGCCGCCGATCCGGCGCAGGGGCCGGTGGATTTCTGGCGTGGACTGGATCAGGCGCGCGCACTGCTGGCGCACGACCGGGCGGCGACAATGCGAATGCTGGCCGCCTGCGCCCGGCGGACCGGGGAGGATCCCGCCATGGCGCCGGGCCGTCGACATGTGCTGGAGCGGTTTTGCCAAACCTATGGCCTCCGCCCCCCAGGCGAGGCCCAGGCCATGCCCATGCCGCCTTCGACCAGCCTGCCCCGTCGGATCGGCACCTTCGCCGCCGGGGGCGAGCCCGGGATCTCGCTCGTCACCTGCTGCCGGAACCGCAATGCGAACCTGATCCGCGCCCTGCCCTCGTGGCTGGCGCGGCCGCTGGTCGAGATCGTGATCGTCGACTGGACCTCGGACACGCCGGTCGCGGACAGCCTCGCCAGCGCCGGCATCACCGATCCGCGCATCGCCGTCCGTCGGGTGGAGGGTGAGGAGCGGTGGATCCTGTCCCATGCCTTCAACCTCGGCTTCCGGCTGGCGCGTTGCGCGACCCTGCTGAAGGCGGATGCCGACATCGTACTGGCGCCGGGGTTTCTGGATCTGAACCCGTTGCCCGAGGGGCAGTTCGTCGCCGGCAACTGGCGCACCGCCCTGCCGGGGCAGGAATTCGTCAACGGCTTTTTCCTGATCGCCCGGGCCGATCTGGCTGCCGTCAACGGCTTCAACGAATATGTCACGACCTATGGTTGGGATGACGACGACCTGTATCACCGGCTGCTGGCCGAAGGGATGACGCGGCGCGACGTATCCCCGGGCAGCGTCCGGCACCTCGACCACGACGACGGGGAACGGGTGGATGCGCCGCAAGCGACCGGCGACCGGCCGCTGCGGCAGGCGCCGATCTGGCTGACGCGGACCAACCGGCTGATCGCCGCTGCGATGCCGACCTGGGACCACCGGAGAGAGCTTTCCCGGTTCGCGACCCGGGGCGGGCACGGCGGACCGGTCCTGTATCGCGCCGATCCGCCGGCGGCGGTGCCCGAACCCGTGCTGAGCGCCGCGCGCCGCCTCGCCGCCGGCGAGGTGCTGTCCTGGCGTATGGGGCCGGCAGTTCACGAACTTCCGGCGGAGGCGATCGACCGGCTGATCGACCACGCACCGGCTGATGCGGTCTGCCCGCTGCACCTCGATCTCGCCCGTGCCGGGGCACCGGCGGCGGCGATAACGGCACGGCGCTTCCTTGTATGCGACCTTCCTTCCCCGCCCGAGGCGGGCGATGAGACAGTCGCGCGTCTGCGGCACATGGCGGGCGAGAGGCAAATCGTGCTGCGGATACCCGCCGGGGCCGCGATGCGGATCGCGGAGCAAAGCGGCTTGCCCGTTCTGCCGCCCGGCCCCCCGCCAGCCGGGGCGGTCGAATGGTCGTCCGGCAAGGATGGCGGCGCACAGATCCTGTGGCTGCGCGCGGAGGTAAAGCTTCCGGCGCTGTCCCTGCGGCGCGAGCGGCTGTTCATCGACGCGCAGCATGGCCTCGGCAACCGGCTGCGCGCCATCGGATCGGCGGCGGCCGTGGCACGGGCGACCGGGCGGGAACTTGTGGTCGTCTGGACCTCCGACCACCATTGCGAGGCGCGCCTGACCGACCTGATCCGCTGGCCCGGCGCGGTGGAGGAAGGCGCGCGGCGAGGCCGGAACACCTGTTTCCTCAACTATATGGAGGCGGAACCCGGATCGGCCAAGGACGCGCCAGTGGTGCTGTTGCCGGGTCGCGACACCTGGGTCCGCTCGGCCTATGTGCTGAACCATCCGGCAAGCACATGGGCGGCCGAGAATCGCGAATTGCGGGTGCTGATCCCCTCTCCCGAGGTGGCGGAGTTGGTCGCGCCCTTCCCTGAGCGTGTCGACATCGGCTTGCATATCCGCGCCGAAGGCGCTGCGGGGAGCAATCTCGCAAGCTATGACCAGGCAGGGAACTGGACGGAAAAGGGCCATGCGCAGATCGTCCACTGGCGGAGGCAAAGCGGCGCCGACCGCTTCATCGCCCGGCTCGGCATATTGCTCGCAGGGGAACCGGCGGCGCGCTGTTTTCTTGCCGCGGATCAGGCCGAAACCTATGCCGCTTTCGCGGAAGCCTTTGACGACAGGGTGCTCCACCTGCCGCGCGCCAGCTTCGACCGCTCGGTCGACCAGTTACGCCATGCCATGGCCGACATCCTGCTGCTGTCCCGCGCCCGCCTCCTGTTGCGCAGCAACTGGAGTTCGTTTTCCGAAGCGGCGATGCGACTGTCGACCCGCATCGAACGACACGAGACGGCGGGGATCGACTTCTGACGGCCGGAGGATCCCGCACGGTCGCCCCTGGCCGGCGCCTGGCGCGCTCAGCCGATCAGGTGAGAGGCGCGGATATACCCCGACCGGAGGCTCGCACGCACGCCGCGCAGTAACCATCTGACCGCCCGCATCCCCGCCGCCCGAACACCGGTCTGCGCGCGCAGGGTTACCATGGCCTTAATGATCGACCGATCATCCTTCCGCCCGTCAACCCGCCGGCCCGCGCCGGCTGTCCGATGGAAGGTGCGCCCCCGATGCCCGATGTCTCGCCCCGCCTTGCCCTGCCGCTGCTGTTGCCCGCGCAGGCGCAGAAACACGTCACCCATAACGAGGC
>JAATGA010000390.1 GCA_015654855.1 Rhodobacterales bacterium | reverse complement strand
GCGCATTGCCGACCTCGCCGGTCGCGACCAGTTCCATCAGGCGGTCGAAGCCGATCAGATGGCCGCGAATGTCCTCGGCCTCCTCGGCCAGGCCGAAGACTCCCGCGGCCCCGTCGGGCAGATCGGCCAGCGCGACATAGGAATACAGGAACTCCGTCACCGCGCCGGGGGAGGGGTAGTATTCCGCCACCTTCATCAGCGCGCCGAGTTCCAGCCCCGCCTCCTCGACCGCCTCGCGGCGGGCGGCCTCTTCGGGCGTCTCGCCGGGGTCGATGCGGCCCGCGACGGCCTCAAGCTGCCAGGGGCGGCCGTCGCCACGCGCGAAGGGGCCGGCGCGGAACTGCTCGACCAGCAGCACCCGGTCGCGCCGCGCGTCATAGGGCAGGACTGTCACCGCATCGCCCATGATGAACGCGCCCCGGTTGATCACAGGCGACATCGTTCCGTCGAAGCGGCGGAAGGACAGGTCGTATTCCTCGGCCGCGAAGAAATTCGCGTAGGGCTGGCGAAAGCGGTCTACGCGCAGGTCGCCGGGGTTCGATGCGCGGCGCAGCGTGGCGGGCGCGGGCGTGCCGGCGCGCACCCGGCTTGCCCCCCGGACCAGCATCTGCGGATAGCGCCGCAGCACCTCGGCCGCCGGGCGGGTGCCGTAAAGCGCCATGATCTCGGCGAGCGTCGCATTGGCGGTCGGAAACCAGTCGCGCACCCAGTCCTCCAGCGACCAGGCCTGACCCTGGTCCCAAAAGCCCGGCGTCGGCAGCCAGACCCGCGCCGTGGCGGGTCCGGCGGATGTGGCGACCGTCACCTCCGCCAGGTCGTAGCCCAGACCCCCTTCGTAGAAGTCGAGCCGCCGGGCATCCTCTTCGCCAAGGTCCCGGGCCAGCACGCCCTGCGCCGCCGTCCCCGGATCGGGGCGGATGAAGGGAAAGGGCTGCCCCGCCGCCTGCCAGACCGAGTGCCCGGCAAGGCTTGCGGGTTCGGCCGCGACCTCGCGTCCCAGCAGGGTCGCGAGTTGCGGCGCATGGCACAGGGTGCCGTAGAAAAACCAGTCGGACATTGCTTTTCCTAGCGCCAGCGGCGCGAGATCCATTCGGTGATCAGCCCGCAGATCAGCCCGCCGACGATCATGGTCGCGATCACATCCGTCCGCAGCATCATGCGGCCGTAGACAAGCATGATGCTGAAGATGTCCAGCACCGCCTGCATCGGGCTGTCATAGGCCTTTTTGAACGCCCGCATCACCATGTCGTAGGTCGAGAACACGAAATCGGTGGCGAAGGCGATTGTTGCCACGGTGCGCAGGCCGTTGGTCGCGGCCTCGGTCATGCCGCGCCCGACCAGTCTGCCCGAGACCCGCCAGCCGAAGAGCACGCCTATGGCCGCCGCGACCGGGCGCAGCAGCCGGCTATGGATTTCGGGCGGCAGGGCGCGGGCGAAAATATCGGCGACGACCCAGGAAAGGACGGCGAAAAGCACGGCGGCGGCAAGTTTTGCGGCTGTGGGCATGGGGTCCGGTCTGCTCGGTTTTGTTATCTGGCCGAGTGTCGGACGGTCGCGACCGGCGTGCAAGGGCCGACAGGGATCCCGCCCCACGCGCCGCGCCGGGTGTGGCGCACCGGGCGCGGTCCGGGCGGGACGGGTATCGCGTCAGTTGCCCCTGCGGGCCGGGCGTTTGGTCAGAGCGGCGTCGAATTCGGCCTGAGAGATCACGCCGTCGCCGTTCGTATCCATATCCGAGGCTTTGGGGCCATGCCCGCCCTCCGGCGGCTTGCCGCCGGGGCCTTTCTTGCCCGAGGCGGAGCCCGGCGGCGGCGGGGGCGGTTCCTGGCCCGAGCCGGATTGCGCGCTGCCGGATTTCCCGCCCTTCGGCGACCCGCCGCCGCCGGGGCCGCGGGCGAAGAAGGCCTCGGCTTCGGTCACCGTCACCTTACCGTCGCCATTGCTGTCCATCGCTGAAAGCGTCGGGCCCTTCAGCGGCTTGCCCCCGCCGGTCTGTGCCGATGCCAGCCCGGCGGAAAGCGCAAGCGCCGCCGCCAGGATCAGGGTTGCGACGGGATGGGGTCTGCGGTCTGTCATCTGGAATCCTGCCCGATGTCTTTTCTTGCGCCGTTCAACGCCGCCGGTCGCGGATTCCGTCGTCCGTGCCGGGGTTACCCGTGTTCGCCTCGCCTTCGATCCGACAGTTGCCGCGACGCCGCAGCCGCCGGGCATCGGCTTCGGCCCGCGTTGACAGTCGCGAGCCGCCGGGCGAAGGCTGGCGCCATGCCAGACCTGCGCCCGGTGGGATATGTGATCGGCCTGCTTGTCGCCGCGCTTGGCGCGACGATGCTGTTTCCCATGGGCCTCGACTGGATGGCCGGGGACCCGCACTGGCAGGTCTATCTGGAATGCACGATCATCTCTTGCGCGGGGGGAGGATTCACCGCGTTGGCCTGTGCCTCGGGCACGGGCAAGGGGCTGACCCTGCAACAGATCTTTATCCTGACGACGGGCGTCTGGATCATGCTGCCCCTGTTCGGGGCGCTGCCGCTGATGCTGGGCGCGCCGTTCCTCAGCTTTACCGATGCGGTGTTCGAATCCGTCTCGGGCATGACCACGACCGGCACCACGGTCATCACCGGGATCGAGAACCTGCCGCGCGGGGTGATCCTGTGGCGCGGCATCCTGCAATGGGTGGGCGGCCTTGGCATCGTCATCGTCGCCATGCTGTTCCTGCCGGTGATGAAGGTGGGCGGGATGCAGTTCTTCCGGTCCGAAGGCTTCGACACCCTGGGAAAGGTGCTGCCGCGCGCGATGGATATTTCGGCGGCGCTGGTGCAGATCTATGTCCTGCTGACGGTGGCCTGCGCGATCACCTTCCTCGGTCTGGGCATGAGCGGATATGAGGCGGTGGTCAACGCGCTCGCCACGATCTCGACGGGGGGCTATGCCACCTCGGATGCGTCGTTCTCGATCTATGGCGCGGGGGCGCAATATGCGGCCGTGGTGTTCATGATCCTGGGCAGCCTGCCGTTCATCCGCTTTCTTCAGGCGATGCAGGGCAATGTCGTGCCGCTGTGGCATGACCCGCAGGTGCGCGCCTATCTGCGCTGGACCGGTTATGCCGTCGGGGCCGTCACCGCCTATGAGGTGGTGGCGCGCGACCGCGCATTCTGGCCGATGTTGCAGGAGGCGAGTTTCAACATCGTCTCGGTCTTTTCCGGCACGGGGTTCACCTCGACCGATCTGTCGAAATGGGGGACCTTTCCCTTCGTCATCCTGATCCTGGTCGGACTGATCGGGGGCTGCACCTCGTCCACGGGATGCTCGGTCAAGGTCTTCCGCTATCTGATCCTGTTCGAGGCGATCCGGGTGCAGATCCGCCGGCTGCACAACCCCGCCGCCGTCAACCCGATGCGGTATGAGGGGCGGCCGGTGGGCGAGGACGTGCTGAACTCGGTCATCGTGTTCTTCACCATGTTCATCCTGACGCTGGGGGTGCTGACCGTGGGTCTGTCGATGACGGGGCTGGCGACGAAATCGGCGCTGACGGCTGCCTGGACCTCGATCGCCAATGTCGGCGTGGTCTTCGGCCCGGATGTGGGGTCCAGCGGCGCGGTGCATCAGTTTCCGACCTCGGCCAAATGGCTGATGGTCGCGGGGATGCTGGTCGGGCGGCTGGAACTGCTTTCGGTCTATGTGCTGCTGATGCCGCGGTTCTGGCGCGGCTAGGCCCGAGGGACCGGCCCGGAGCCGACAGGTGCGGGCAAAGAAAAGGGGCGGGCCTTTTCAGGCACCGCACCGCGCGATGTTTCGACAGCCGGGCCTTTCACACGGCCGGTCTTTCACAAGCCGCTTATTCCCAGCAGGAAACCAGAACCGTGATAGCTGCCGCATCATGGGCCAGCACGTCGGGCGTGGCGGGTGTCGTGGTTGCCGCCGTTGTGGTGGCCACGCCCGCGCGGGCCAGAACGGCGCTCAGCGTCCCGGCATCGGCGGCGAAGGCCACACCCTCGGGCAGGACCCGCGCCCCGCCCGATGCGGGCAGCAGCATTCCGACAACCGCCCCGGTCTGGTCGATCACCGGCCCGCCGGCATCGCCCGCCAGCACCGGGATCGACAGGCGGGTCAGCCCGGCCTCGCCGTTCAGCCCGCCGGCCTCGGCCAGCGCGCCGAAGGTCAGCACCGGCGCGGGCAGGCGATCCTCGTAGGAATAGCCCGAAACCGCGAGTTCGGCCCCGGCCCGGTCGGGCGCGGTCCGCAGGCCCGCGACCCTCGCGGGCGCCATCGCCGTCACCGGCGTCAGCAGCGCAATGCCGGTTGCGGCGTCCGACAGCAGCAGTTTCGCCTCGGTCTCGCGGTCGAGCGTGATGCGGCCGCAATTCGCGACCGCCTCGGCCGTCGTGGCCACCGTGCCTTTGGCATCGACGAAGAAGCCGCTGCGCGACAGGCGGGGCCGCTTGACCTCCAGCCCCGACATCAGGCCCGCGCGGGTGGCCGCGTCCATCGGCACGAGGCCGGGGTCCAGCGCCCGGTCGCCCACCGACCGGAAGCCGGCCTTCATCGCGGGCAGGATGCGGGCGAATTGTAGCGCCTTTTCCGGTGGCCCCGTCAGGATGAAGCCCTTGACCCCGCCCTTGACCAGTTCGGCCTGGGCATAGCTGTGATGCTCGGGCGAGTTGCCCTCGATGGTAAAACTGCGGGCATCGCGCTTACGCGGGCCGTCGGCGGGCAGGATGGTCAGCGTTTGCAGCGTCTCGTAAAGCCCGGCCAGCGTCGATTCATCGCCGGGGGCAGAGATCAGCACGACGCGGAAGCCCGATCCGTCCTTTTCGGCATAATGCACGAAAGGCGGCTCGTAATGATCAAAGCCGACCATGGCGAGCGGCAGGGCAATCTCGATCCCCGATTCCGCTTCCGTTACAGTTTCAAAGCCGAATTCGCGCCGGTCCGCCTCGAACCCGCCGGTCAGTTTGGCGCGCTGCGCGGTGGTCAGGATTCCGGTCGGCGCAAACCCTTGCGCATCCTGCCATGCGGCCATCGAGGCACGGGTGCCCTTGCCGAAGGCGCCGTCGACGGCGCTGTCATAGAAGCCGAACCACTTCAGCGCGGTCTGCAACTCCATCCTGCCCTCGGCGGAAAGCCGGGCCTCGGCGGCGCGGGCCTCTTCCGGGGTTTCGTCGATGGCGGCGGGGGTGGGTTCCCGGACGGGTTCGGGGGCAGGCTCCGCGGCTGCCACATCGGCCGGAGGAGGGGCCTCTTGCGCGGGAGGGGTGGCGGGTTTCAGCACCGTAACCTCGGGCGAGGGGGCAGGCAGGGCGCCGCCGGACACGGCATTCCCACTGCCGGGGACGGTGATCGTCACCTGCGGGCGGGCGCCGCCGGCCCAGTAAGTCTCACGGAACGGCCGGCCATCGGTGATATAGCTGTCGGGCGGGATCATGCCTTGCGCTTTCAGCTCACCCAGACGCGCGGCCGCCTGGGCCGGGTCATAGGGGCCAAGGACCACGCCATACCACCCTGAACTCAGCCGATAGCCGGTCACGTCGCCAAAGGCGGTCGACCAGGCGCGGGCGCGATCTTCGCCTTGCGACAGATTCGGGCGGGCCTCGACCTGGATCCAGACGCGATCCTGCGCCTGCGCCGCCGCCGCGAAAACCGTGGCGGTGGCCATCGCCGCGAGAAACACCCGAACTCTCATCTGATTTCCTTCACCTGTCTCGCGGCCCTCATCCGCGCGCCGGACCCTAACCGCAGCCGCGCGCCCTTGCCCATAGCGAAAGCCTGAGGCTCACGCGACATTGACCCTGCGCCGCCTCTTGCCTATGGAAGCTGGGCAATTCAAGAGGCTGGTCCCCCAAGGAGCCTGATCCCATGTCGGAAGTGCTGACCCCCCCGCGCAGCTTTCAGGAAATCATCCTTCGCCTGATGGGCTATTGGGGCGCGCGCGGCTGCGCCGTGCTGCAACCCTACGACATGGAGGTGGGGGCGGGCACCTTCCATCCGGCGACGACGCTGCGGGCGCTCGGCAGCCGTCCCTGGGCTGCGGCCTATGTCCAGCCCTCGCGCCGCCCGACCGACGGGCGCTATGGCGAGAACCCCAACCGTTTGCAGCACTATTATCAGTATCAGGTGCTGATCAAACCCTCGCCGCCGAACCTTCAGGATCTGTATCTGGGGTCCTTGCGCGCCATCGGCATCGACACCGCGCTGCACGACATCCGCTTTGTCGAGGACGACTGGGAATCCCCGACCCTCGGCGCCTGGGGCCTGGGTTGGGAGGTCTGGTGCGACGGGATGGAAGTGTCGCAGTTCACCTATTTCCAGCAGGTCGGCGGGCATGACTGCCGCCCCGTCTCGGGTGAGCTGACCTATGGTCTCGAACGCCTGGCGATGTATGTCCTTGGCATCGACCATGTGATGGACATGCCGTTCAACGACCCCGACAGCCCGATCCCGCTGACCTATGGCGACATCTTCCGCCAGACCGAGGAAGAATACAGCCGCCACAACTTCGACGCCGCCACGACCGATATGCTGCTGCGCCATTTCGAGGATGCCGAGGCGGAATGCCAGCGCCTGCTGGATTTTCCGCCCGAGGATCCTAACTCCGGCAAGCGCATCATCATGGCGCATCCGGCTTACGACCAGTGCATCAAGGCCTCGCACCTGTTCAACCTGCTCGACGCGCGCGGCGTGATCTCGGTCACCGAGCGCCAAACCTATATCGGCCGGGTCCGGGCGCTGGCGAAGAAATGCGCCGACGCTTTCGTTCTGACCGAGGCCGGCGGCTGGACCCCCTCGGAGTCCGCGGCGTGAATGGCAAGATCGTGGGGGCCGCAATCGTGATCAGCGCAGCGCTTGTCGGCGGCTTCGTCTGGTGGACGCAGGAATACGCCTACTACCGCGAGGCGGCCTTCACCCCCGGCGCCGAAATCCGCCTGACCGCGATCGAAACCGGCGAGCCGGAGGTCATCGTCGCCGACGATGTCGAGGGCGTCGACGCGGACAGCAGCCCCCTGCGGTTCCGCGCCTGCTTTCGCACGCCGCTGTCGCAAGGCATGTTGACCGAAACCTACCGGATCTACG
>JAATGA010000086.1 GCA_015654855.1 Rhodobacterales bacterium | reverse complement strand
GCGCGAAGGCCAGCAGCATCCCCGGCGCGGGCTTGCCGCCGTGGCCGGAGTCAAAGCCCGCGACATAATCGAAGAGGTCAGCCACCCCGGCGCCCGTCACATGCGCCCGCGCCGGTGCCTCCCCGTCGTTGGTGGCCAGCCCGATCTTCAGCCCTCGCGCGCGCAGATCGCCAAGAACCTTGGCCAGCGGCACCGCCGGAACCATCCGCGCCACCGCCGATTGCACGTTCATCCGCGCCGCCAGATCCGCGACCGTCGCCCCCGGCAACAGCGGCAACAGCACCTCGGCCACATCCTCGGGCGTGCCGGCGATCACCGGGCTGGTCTGCGCGAACTCTCCCCGGTCGAGATCGAAGCCCATCGCTGCGCCAAGCGCGCGCGCTTGCGCCGGGCTTTCGGCGATCTCGGTCAGAAAGGCCGCGGCCCATGCCCCCCAGCTTTTGTGAAAGTCGAAAAGCGTGCCGTCCTTGTCGAAGATCACCCCGTCGATCACGCCCGATCCCCGCATATCCGATCCCATCTTCCTGTCAGGTCCAGTTTTCCGTCTGCCCGCCCGGCAGGGCGGCGCGGGCCCGCATCGGGGCGTCGAAAGGCAGCCCCCCGGCCTCGCAGAAAGCGATGATCCACCGATCCTCGAGCAGAAGGAAGTCCAGAACCGACGCCAGGAACTCGGGCTGCGCCGCGGCGGCGGCGATCCCGTCCGGCGCGGCGCCGGTTGTGTTAAGAAAATCGCTAAAAATCGCCTCGTCCTGTGCTATCCACGTTAACGCCTGAATGGCGACGACCTCTGCGTTTCGGGGGGCTGGCATACAATTTCCTTCGGCGATTCTCCGCCTGTCGCGGCTTTGCGGCCGTTCCCGGCGGGTTCTGACCAGGGTGTCAGAAAGGATTTCTTAACCAAATTCCCCGCACAGTCTAAGCGAAGAATTAACGGGTGATCGCGCCATGGTAGGCAGGATTTTGGTGGTGGACGATGTGGCGACAAACCGCATCCTCCTCAAGGTGAAACTGGCTGAGGCCTGTTATATTCCGCTCCTTGCCGAGGACGGGACCTCCTGTCTGCGGCTGGCGCGCCACGAGATGCCCGAGTTGATCCTGCTGGACCTGATGCTGCCCGACATGCCCGGCACCGAGGTGGTCGCGCGGCTGCGCGCCGATCCGCTGACCCGCGACATTCCCGTCGTCATTGTTTCCGCCCGCGAGGATGCGGCGGCGCGGCTCGCCGCGTTCGAGGCCGGAGCGGACGATTTCCTGACCAAGCCGGTCGACCACCAGGTGCTGATGGCGCGGCTGCGCAATCTGATCCGCTCGCGGGCGGCGGAGGGCGGCCTCGGACCCGGATTCGAGGCGGCCCCCGGCCTGTCCGAAGCGGCGGAGCATTTCGCCGCCCCCGGCATGATCGCGGTGCTGTGCGAGCGGCCCGAGGCCGGCATGGCCCTGCGCCGCAGCCTTCAGCAATTGCGCCGCGACCGCATCGTGATGCTCAGCCCCGGCGAGGTCTTTGCCGAGGCCGGTCGCCCCCCCGACCTCTACGTCATTGACGCCGATGCCGGCGGCGCCGGCGGCGGGCTGCAACTGATGTCCGAACTGCGCAGTCGCAGCGTGGGAATGTACGCCGGGTTCTGCATCCTGCACAGGCCCGGGCACCGCCACCTCGCCCCCGTGGCCTTCGACCTCGGCGCGGGGGATGTGGTCGAGGCGGGGGGGGACGCGCGCGAACTGGCCGCGCGGCTGGGGGCGGTGCTGCGCCGCAAGACGGCGGCCGACCGGCTGCGCGCCTCGGTCCGCGACGGGCTGAGGCTGGCGATCACCGACTCGCTGACCGGCCTGCACAACCGCCGCTATGCCGTCGCGCGCCTGGCCGAGGTCGCCGCCCGGGCCGAAGCGGACGGTGCGACCTTCGCGGTGATGGTCTGCGACATCGACCGCTTCAAGCTGGTGAACGACACCTGGGGCCATGCTGCGGGCGACGCGGTGCTGGTCGCGATGGCGCAGCGCCTGCGCGCGATGCTGGGGACCGGGGATCTGCTGGCCCGGATCGGCGGCGAGGAATTTCTGATCGTTCTGCCCTCGGCCGGCCTGGCCCGGGCGCGGGCAATGGCGACAGCCCTGTGTCACGCGGTCGAAGAGACGGCCTTCGCCCTGCCCGGCGGTGAGGCGCTGACGGTAACCATGTCGATCGGCCTTGCCATCGGCGGTGCTGTGCCCTCGGCCAGGCTCGACCCGGAGCCGGTGGCCCAGGTGGTGGACCGCGCCGACCGGGCGCTGCTGACCTCGAAAGCCGAAGGCCGCAATCAGGTGACGATCGGCCGCGAACGCGTGGGACGCAGCGCGGCGTGAAGGCGGTCGCTCGCCCTCAAACCGGCGCTGGTCGGGGACTACCGCAAGCAGGTC
>JAATGA010000064.1 GCA_015654855.1 Rhodobacterales bacterium | reverse complement strand
GATCCCCTTCGACATGTTTCCGCGGGTGTTCACGCATAACGAATGGGCGCGGCTGGAACGGGGGATCAAGCAGCGGGCCCGCGCGCTGAACGCCTTTCTGGTCGATGTCTATGGCCGCGGCGAGATCGTGCGGGCAGGCCGTATCCCCGCGCGTCTGGTCTATGAGAACGAGGCCTATGAAAAGGCGGTGGTCGGCATCGTGCCGCCGAAAGGCGTCTATTCCCATATCGTGGGCATCGACCTGGTGCGGACCGGGCCGGACGAATTCTTCGTGCTGGAAGACAACTGCCGCACGCCCTCCGGTGTCAGCTACATGCTGGAAAACCGCGAGATCATGATGCGGATGTTCCCCGAACTGTTCCGGGAAAACCACATCCAGCCCGTCGATGGCTATCCCGAACTGCTGCGCCGCACGCTCGCCAGCGTCGCGCCGCCGAAATGCCAGGGCGATCCCACCATCGCCATCCTGACGCCGGGCCATTTCAACAGCGCCTATTACGAGCATTCCTTCCTCGCCGACCTGATGGGCGTCGAACTGGTCGAGGGGCAGGATCTGTTCGTCGAGGGCGAATTCGTCTGGATGCGCACCACCGAAGGCCCGCGTCGGCTCGATGTGATCTATCGCCGGGTGGACGACGCCTTTCTCGACCCCTTGTGCTTTCGCCCCGATTCCATGCTGGGCGTGCCGGGGCTGATGGATGTCTACCGCTCGGGCGGGGTGTCGATCTGTTCGGCCCCCGGGGCGGGGGTGGCGGACGACAAGGCGATCTATACCTTCGTGCCCGAGATGATCCGCTTCTACCTGGGCGAAGAGCCGATCCTGAACAACGTGCCCACCTGGCAATGCGGCAAGGAGGAGGATCTGAAATACGTCCTCGACAAGCTGCCCGAACTGGTGGTGAAAGAGGTTCACGGCTCGGGCGGCTACGGGATGCTGGTCGGCCCGAAATCCTCGAAGGAACAGATCGCGGCCTTCCGCGCGCGGATCGAGGCGGCGCCCCACGGCTATATCGCGCAGCCGACGCTGGCCTTGTCCACGACGCCGACCTTCGTGGCCGAGGGGATCGCGCCGCGCCATGTCGACCTGCGGCCCTATTGCCTGGTGGGCGAGCGGATCGAACTGGTGCCCGGCGGTCTGACGCGGGTGGCGCTGACCGATGGCAGCCTCGTGGTGAACTCGTCGCAGGGCGGCGGGGTCAAGGATACCTGGGTTCTGGCGGAGTAACACGACATGCTGAGCCGGACGGCCGACAACCTCTACTGGATCGCCCGCTATATGGAGCGGGCCGAGACCATGGCCCGCCTGCTGGAGGTCGGCGCGCGCATCGCCCTGATCCCCCAGGCGGGCGGCTACCGCAGCGAATGGGACAGCCTGTTGCAGGCATCGGGCACCGCGGACGGATTCGCCGGGAAATACAGCGAGCCGGTGCAGCGCAACATCGAAAGCTATCTGTTCTTCGACCAGGACAACCCGTCCTCGGTCGCGACCTGCATCGTCAAGGCGCGGGAAAACGCGCGGATCGTGCGCACCGCCCTGACCACCCAGGTCTGGGACGCGCTGAACACCGCCTTTCAGGAGTTGCGCCAGCTCGAACGTATGCCGCGTTCGCAACTTGATCTGATGCAGCTTGTGGACTGGACCATGCGCCATTCAGCCATGGTGCGCGGCGCGATCGAGGCGACGCTTCTGCGCAACGACGGTTACGACTTTCTGAACATCGGCTGCTATCTGGAACGCGCCGACAACACCGCCCGGCTGATGGATGTGAAATACTACGTCCTGCTGCCGAGGGTCGAATTCGTGGGGTCGGGCCTCGACAACTATCAATGGTCGACGCTGCTGCGGGCGATGTCGGCGCACCGGGCCTTTCACTGGGCCTATGGCGGCGAGCCGACCGCCAAGAAGATCGCGCATTTCCTGATCCTGAACCCGCAGTCGCCGCGCTCGCTCATCACCTGCGTCGAGGCTTTGTCGGGCCATCTGGACCGGCTGGCGCGGGGCTATCACCGCACCACGGCGGCGCAGGCGCGGGTGCGCGAACTGGTCGCGCGGCTGGCCGAGGTCCAGGTCGACGACATTTTCGAGGAAGGCCTGCACGAGTTCCTGACCCGCTTCATCGGCGAGACGGCAATGCTCGGCAATGCGATCTACGAGGCCTACCTCAGCGGGGATATGCGCTGATGCTGCTGTCTGTCGATCATCTGACGCTCTACACCTATGCCCGGCCCGTGCGCGGGGTCGTGCAAAGCCACCGGCTGACCCCTTCCGTCCATGACGGGCAAAGGGTGCTTGACTGGAATGTCGCGGTCAGCGACGGCGTGCCGGGCGGGGCCTTCCGCGACGGCGCGGGCGATTGGATCGCCGCCTGGTCGGTGCAGGGCCCGGTCGAGGCGATCCGCGTCCATGTCACAGGCCGGGTCGAGACGACGGACACCGCCGGCGTGCTGCGCGGGATGAAGTCGCTCGTCTGTCCCGAGGTCTATCTACGCGACACCCGCGCCACCGAGGCCGACGAGGCGCTGCGAGATCTGGCGCTGGCCGGACGGTCCGCCGACACGCTGTCGGGGGCTCATGCGCTGATGGCGGCGGTGGCGGATGCCGTGGCTTATCGGCCCGGCGCGACCGGCGCGCATACCACCGCCGCCGAGGCCCTGTCGAAGGGCGAGGGCGTCTGCCAGGACCATGCCCAGGTGACGATCGCCTGCGCCCGCATCCTCGGCTGGCCGGCGCGCTATGTCTCGGGTTACCTTTACGCGGGTGCGGATGCGCCGCAAGAAGCCGCCCACGCCTGGGCCGAGATCCATGTGCAGGGACTCGGCTGGGTCGGTTTCGACGTGGCCAACCGTTGCTGCCCGGACGAACGCTATATCCGCCTTGGCTCGGGCCTCGACGCCCAGGACGCCG
>JAATGA010000181.1 GCA_015654855.1 Rhodobacterales bacterium | reverse complement strand
GCGCCATCGCGCAAGGTGACGCAAGCTGGCATCGACGCGCTGAAGGCGATCTGGCACAGGGGCGCGGTTGATGCGGATGGCAAGACCGGCGACGGTGCGGGCATCCATGTGCAGATCCCGGTGCGGTTCTTCTACGACCAGGTGCGGCGCACGGGGCACGAGCCCGACGACAAGAAATGGATCGCCGTCGGCCAGGTCTTCCTGCCGCGCACCGACTTCGGCGCGCAGGAGCGCTGCCGGACGATCGTGGAATCCGAGGTTCTGCGGATGGGCCATTACATTTATGGCTGGCGGCACGTTCCGGTTTTCACCGATGTCCTCGGCGACAAGGCCAATGCGACCCGGCCCGAGATCGAGCAGATCCTGATCCGCTGCGAGAAAGACATCGACCAGGAGGCGTTCGAGCGCGAACTTTACGTCATCCGTCGCCGGATCGAAAAGGCGGCGCTGGATGCGCATATCCAGGGGCTTTACATCTGTTCGCTGTCCTGCCGGTCCATCGTCTACAAAGGCATGATGCTGGCCGAGCATGTGTCGGAATTCTATCCCGACCTGAAGGACGAACGGTTCGAGAGCGCCTTCGCCATCTATCACCAGCGCTATTCGACCAACACCTTCCCGCAATGGTGGCTGGCACAGCCCTTACGCATGTTGGCGCACAACGGGGAGATCAACACGCTGAAGGGCAACGTCAACTGGATGAAAAGCCATGAGATCCGCATGGCCTCGTCCGCTTTTGGCGAAATGGCCGAGGATATCAAGCCGATCATCCCGAGCGGAACGTCCGACACCGGCGCGCTGGATGCGGTGTTCGAGGTGATGGTGCGGTCGGGCCGTTCCGCGCCGATGGCGAAAACCATGCTGGTGCCAGAGGCCTGGTCCAAGGCCACGACCGACATGCCCAAGGCATGGCAGGACATGTATGCCTATTGCAACGCGGTGATGGAACCCTGGGACGGCCCGGCAGCGCTGGCCATGACCGACGGCCGCTGGGTCTGCGGCGGGCTGGACCGCAACGGCCTGCGCCCGATGCGCTTTGTCGTCACCGGCGACGGTCTGCTGGTCGCGGGGTCCGAGGCCGGCATGGTCCCGGTTGACGAGACCACGATCCGCGAAAAAGGCGCGCTCGGCCCGGGTCAGATGATTGCCGTCGATATGAAAGAGGGCAAGCTCTACCACGATACCGAGATCAAGGACCGGCTGGCCAATGCCCGGCCCTATGGCGACTGGATCGAAAAGATCGTCGATCTGAACGTGTTGCTGAAGCATGTGCCCGAATTCGCCCTGGCGAAGGGGGCCGAACTGCGCAAACGCCAGATCGCCGCCGGCTACACGCTGGAAGATCTGGAGCAGGCGCTGGCGCCGATGGCCGAGGATGGCAAGGAAATGATCGCCTCGATGGGCGACGACACGCCGGCCGCCGTGCTGTCGAGCGTCTATCGTCCGCTGAGCCATTTCTTCCGCCAGAACTTCAGCCAGGTGACGAACCCGCCCATCGACAGCCTGCGCGAAACGCGGGTGATGAGCCTCAAGACCCGGTTCGGCAACCTCAAGAACGTGCTGGACGAGAACTCGGGCCAGGCCGAGATCCTCGTGCTGGAAAGCCCCTTTGTCGCCAACGCCGAATTCGACGTGATGATGGGCCAGTTCGGTGCGCAGGTCAGCGTGATCGACTGCACCTTCGCCGCCGGCGCGGACCAGGAGGCGCTGCGCATCGGGCTGGAACGCATCCGGGCCGAAGCCGAGGATGCCGTGCGGTCGGGCGCGGGCCATCTGGTCCTGACCGATCAGCACCAGGGCGCGGATAAGGTCGGGATGCCGATGATCCTTGCGACCTCGGCCGTGCATAGCTGGCTGACGCGCAAGGGGCTTCGGACCTTTTGTTCGGTCAACGTGCGCTCGGCCGAGTGCATCGACCCGCATTATTTCGCGGTGCTGATCGGCTGCGGGGCCACCACGGTGAACCCGTATCTGGCGCAGGATTCCATCGCCGACCGGATCGACCGGGGGCTGCTCGACGGATCACTGACCGATGCGATGCGCCGCTATCGTGATGCCATCGACGCAGGGTTGTTGAAGATCATGGCGAAGATGGGGATTTCCGTCATCTCGTCCTATCGCGGGGGTCTGAACTTCGAGGCGGTGGGCCTGTCGCGCGCCATGGTGGCCGAATATTTCCCCGGGATGCACAGCCGCATTTCCGGCATCGGCCTGCATGGCATCCAGTGGAAGGCCGAGGGCGTGCACAGGAAGGGCTGGCTGTCGGGCACCGACGTGCTGCCCATCGGCGGATTCTACAAGGCGCGGCGGTCCGGCGAGAAACATGCCTGGGAAGCGCAGACCATGCACATGCTGCAAGCGGCCTGCGATCGCGCCAGCTATGATCTGTGGAAGCAGTATTCGGCGGCGATGAGGGCCAATCCGCCGATCCATCTGCGCGACCTGCTGGACATCAAGGCGCTCGGCAAACCCGTGCCGATCGAAGAGGTGGAAAGCATCACCTCGATCCGCAAGCGGTTCGTGACGCCGGGTATGTCGCTCGGCGCTTTGGGGCCGGAGGCGCACAAGACGCTGAACGTCGCTATGAACCGGATCGGCGCCAAATCCGACTCGGGCGAGGGCGGCGAGGATCCGGCGCATTTCCTGCCCGAACCGAATGGCGACAATCCTTCGGCCAAGATCAAGCAGGTGGCCTCGGGCCGGTTCGGCGTCACTGCTGAATACCTGAACGCCTGCGAAGAGCTGGAGATCAAGGTCGCGCAGGGGGCGAAGCCGGGTGAGGGCGGGCAACTGCCGGGGATGAAGGTGACCGAGCTGATCGCGCGGCTTCGGCATTCGACAAAGG
>JAATGA010000027.1 GCA_015654855.1 Rhodobacterales bacterium | reverse complement strand
GGCCCGAAAATACGGGTGCCGACCGGTTCGCCCTGGTTGTTCAGGATGACGGCGGCGTTACGGTCGAAACGGATCGCGGTGCCGTCTTCACGACGCACCTCTTTCGCGGTGCGAACGACGACGGCCTTGCGGACATCGCCTTTCTTCACGCGACCTTTCGGAATCGCCTCCTTGACCGACACCACGATGATGTCGCCCACGGATGCGTAACGGCGGTGCGAACCGCCCAGAACCTTGATGCACTGAACCCGGCGAGCGCCGGAGTTGTCAGCAACATCCAGATTGGTCTGCATCTGGATCATTTGGTTTCTCCCGACCTTTGGGGCGGCTGATCAGCACCACCCCAGGGTTTCGTTCAAGAGTGAACGATGGGTCGAGGCATTATGCCTCGACGACCACCGTCCAACGCTTCGTTTTCGAGATCGGCGCGCATTCCTCGATGCGAACGCTGTCGCCGACCTTGAACTTGTTATCCGCGTCATGGGCGCGGTATTTCTTCGACTTCCGAACCGTCTTTTGCAGCAACGGATGCTTGAAGCGACGTTCGACCAGAACGGTGATGGTCTGGTCGTTTTTATCCGAGGTCACGGTGCCTTGCAGGATACGTTTGGGCATGGTCGGGGCCTCTTACTTCGCCGCTTCGGCGGCTTTTTGGTTCAGCACCGTTTTGATGCGAGCCACTTCACGACGGACAGCCCGCATACGGGCAGTGTTTTCCAGCTGGTTCGTGGCCTGCTGGAAGCGCAGGTTGAACGCCTCTTTCTTCAGCGCCACGATGGAATCGCGGAGCTGGTCCGGCGTCTTGGTTTGCAGTTCTTTGGCGGACATTCGCCTCTTCCTTTTCACAATCACCAGAGGGCGCCCGTGGTGGCACGGGGTGACCTTGAGCCTGGTGGATCAATGACAGACCAGCGAATCCGAGTCACCTCGGAGCCGTGGATGGGGCCTGATACAGAAGTGTGGTCCGAAGGGCAAGCGGAAGTTGCAAAGCCCCCTGCCCCACCATCCGCCACAATCCCCGGCGCATCTCCCTGAGCCGCGGCCAATATCCCGCACCTTGCTCACAAGGGATGCTTTGCCGGGCGGCCTGCCACCCAAGCCGCCGTTGACAGGCCAGAGAAATCGGCGTGCTCTGTTCCCCGATCCCGCATGAAGGCCCGTGCCATGACCGTCTCGCCGCTCGCCGACCGACTGCTCGATGTGATCGAGACCGACATCCTGCCGCTGACCGCCGAGGGCGTGGCGCGCGGCAACAAGATCTTCGGCGCGGCGATCCTGCGCAAGTCCGATCTGTCGCTGGTAGTCGCCGCGACCAACAACGAGATTGAGAACCCCCTCTGGCATGGCGAGGTTCATACGCTAAAGCGGTTCTACGAGATGCAGGCCCCGCCCGCGACCGACGGGCTGATCTTTCTGTCGACCCATGAACCCTGCACCATGTGCATGTCCGCGATCACCTGGGCGGGCTTCGACAACTACTATTACTTCTTCAGCCACGAGGATTCCCGCGATGCCTTCGCCATTCCGCACGACCTGAAGATCCTGAAAGAGGTTTTCGGTCTCGAACCCGGCGGCTACCGGCGGCACAACGCTTTCTGGGATGCGACGGCGCTGGCCGATCTGGTGGAGGCCGCGCCCGAGCCGGAACAGGCGGCGATGAAGGGCCGCTGGCGCCGCATCCTGGGCGAATATGCGCGGCTTTCTGACACCTATCAGGCGTCGAAAGGCGGCAACGCCATCCCGCTCAGCTAGGGCCCGAGGCGCCCGGCCAAACGAAAAGGGCCGCAGGCGTTTCCGCCTGCGGCCTTTCGCATGTCTGTCGGGCAGCGGGACTTACCAGTCCTCGCGGGCCACGATGCGGGTCATCACCGGCAGTTTGTTCGCGCCGAGGCGCAGGGCCTCGCGGGCGATCACTTCCGACACGCCGTCGATCTCGAACATGATCCGGCCCGGTTTCACCTTGGCCGCCCAATAGTCGATCGAGCCTTTGCCTTTACCCATCCGAACCTCGGTGGGTTTCGACGAGACCGGAACATCCGGGAAAATCCGGATCCAGACCCGGCCCTGACGTTTCATATGCCGGGTGATCGCGCGGCGGGCCGCCTCGATCTGGCGGGCGGTGACCCGCTCCGGCTCGGTGGCTTTCAGCGCGAAGGAGCCGAAGTTCAGCAGGAAGCCGCCCTTGGCCTCGCCGTGGATCCGGCCCTTGTGCTGTTTGCGGAACTTCGTCCGTTTCGGTTGCAGCATCTGTCTTTACTCCTTACGCGCGCTCGCGCTCACGGCGCTGCGGGCGCGGACCGGCCGCATCCTGCGCTTCCGCCTGACGGCGGTCGCGGGCTTGCGGATCGTGCTCCATGATCTCGCCCTTGAAGATCCAGACCTTCACACCGATGATCCCATAGGGGGTGGTGGCTTCGGACAGGGCGTAGTCGATGTCGGCGCGCAGCGTGTGCAGCGGCACCCGGCCTTCGCGATACCATTCGGTCCGCGCGATCTCGGCACCGCCAAGGCGGCCCGAAACGTTGACCCGGATCCCGAGCGCACCCATGCGCATCGCGCTCTGCACGCCACGCTTCATCGCGCGGCGGAAGGAGACGCGGCGTTCCATCTGCTGGGCGATGGACTCGGCG
>JAATGA010000147.1 GCA_015654855.1 Rhodobacterales bacterium | reverse complement strand
TGCGCTGACCGCCGGGGGTCTTCACTTCTACGCTGTCGCCTTCGTCCTTGCCGATCAGCGCGCGGGCCAGCGGCGAGCGCAGGTTCAGCAGACCGCGCTCCAGATCTGCCTCGGGCTCGCCGACGATCTGATAGGTCTTTTCCTCGTCGGTATCCTCGTCGACGAGGGTCACGGTCGCACCGAATTTGATCGCGCCGGACAATTTGGCCGGGTCGATCACCTCGGCCAGCGACAGCGTGGCCTCAAGCTCTTTGATCCGACCCTCGATGAAGCTCTGCTTCTCGCGCGCGGCGTGATACTCGGCGTTTTCCGACAGGTCCCCATGCTCCCGCGCCTCGGCGATGGAGCGGATCACGGCCGGGCGTTCGACCGATTTCAGGTTCTTCAGCTCGTCATCCAGCGCGGCGAATCCCACGCGGGTCATTGGAATCTTTTCCATGGCCTGCCACATAGAAAAAAGGCCATGGCCCCGTCCGACGGGTCCCTGACCTTGTATTGCGTTCGCCCATACCTGACCCGATGGCATCGCCGAATGCAAGGGGCATGGCGCGGATGCGCCGGATCCTGTCGCAGCCGGACAAGAGTATTTCTTTCGCCGCAGCGCAGCGGAAATGATGTTGCGTCACGATTGACCTCGACATGCCCTTCGGGCAAACCGGAGCCGACCTTCAAGAACAGGCCCAAAAGCCAGAACGGGGCGGCCACAGCCCCCAGCCGGGAGAGAGTGATGACCGACGAGATCGTCCGCGAGCAGATGGAATACGACGTTGTGATCGTGGGCGCGGGCCCTGCCGGTCTGTCGGCGGCGATCCGTCTGAAACAACTCGACCCCGATCTGAACGTCGTCGTTCTGGAAAAGGGATCCGAGGTCGGGGCGCATATCCTGTCGGGCGCGGTGCTGGATCCGGTGGGGCTGGACAAGCTGATCCCCGACTGGAAGGCGAAGGGCGCACCCCTGAACGTGCCGGTGAAAGAGGACAATTTCTATGTCCTTGGCCCGGCGGGCCATATGCGCATCCCGAACTGGCCGATGCCGCCCTTCATGGACAACCACGGCAATTACATCGTCTCGATGGCGAATGTCTGCCGCTGGATGGCGGCCCAGGCCGAGGAACTCGGCGTCGAGATCTTTCCGGGCATGTCCTGCTCGGCTTTGGTCTGGGGCGGGAAGGGCGAGGTCAAAGGCGTCGTCGCGGGCGAGATGGGCCTCGACTCCGACGGCACACCAGGCCCGAACTACGAACCGGGGATGGAGCTTCTGGGCAAATACGTCTTCCTGTCGGAAGGCGTGCGCGGGTCGCTGGCCAAGGAAGTCATCGCGAAATTCGACCTGTCGAAAGGGCACGAGCCGCAGAAATTCGGCCTCGGCATGAAAGAGATCTGGGAGATCGACCCGGCGAAACACCGCGAGGGCACTGTCACCCACACCATGGGCTGGCCGCTGGGGGCGAACGCCGGCGGCGGGTCGTTCATCTATCATCTTGAGAACAATCAGGTCTTCGTCGGCTTCGTCGTGCACCTGAACTACAAGAACCCTTACCTTTATCCCTATATGGAATTCCAGCGGTTCAAGCATCATCCGATGGTGGCGGAACTGCTGAAGGGCGGCAAGCGCGTCGCTTATGGCGCGCGCGCGATTTCCGAAGGCGGCTGGCAATCCATCCCGAAGATGACAGCGCCGGGCGTGGCGCTTCTGGGCTGTTCGGCCGGCCTCGTGAACGTGCCGCGCATCAAGGGCAACCACAATGCCATGCTGTCGGGCATGGATGCCGCCGAGGCGGCCTTCGCCGCGATCAAGGCCGGGCGCGAGGGCGACGAACTGACCGAATACGAGGCGATGGTCCGCTCCGGCCCGATCGCAGACGATCTGAAAAAGGTGCGCAACGTCAAGCCGATGTGGTCGAAATGGGGGCTGATCGCCAGCCTCGTCTTCGGCGGGCTGGACATGTGGACCAACCAGCTTTTCGGCTTTTCCTTCTTCGGCACGCTGAAGCACGGCAAGACCGATGCGGCGGCGACGGGCGAGGCCAAGGATTACAAACCCATCGACTATCCCAAACCCGACGGCAAGCTCAGCTTCGACCGGCTGACCAACGTGTCCTTCGCCTTCACCAACCACGAGGAAAGCCAGCCCTGCCATCTGCGGCTGAAGGATTCCTCGGTGCCGATCACGGTCAACCTGCCGAAATACGCCGAGCCCGCGCAGCGCTATTGCCCGGCGGGCGTCTACGAGGTGCTGACCGACGAGGCAGGCAATCCGCGGTTCCAGATCAACTTCCAGAACTGCGTCCATTGCAAGACCTGCGACATCAAGGACCCGAGCCAGAACATCAACTGGACCACGCCTCAGGGCGGCGACGGCCCGAACTATCCCAATATGTAAGGACTGCGGAGCGGGCCTGCCGCTCTGCCGACGCCGCCGGAGGGGGGTCGGAGCCTTTTGCGCAGCCCGGTGCGGGACCGCAACCGCCTGGCGCGGTGCCGGGGCCGAGCGCACAATCGCTTGAGCACGGCGCGCCGGACCGGATCCTGCGCGCCCTTTCCATTGCGCATCGCTAAGGCGGCGGCTAGCCTTTCCGGCGTCAGTTTTCAAAAGGCCGTGCCGCCCATGCCCCTGCCTGCCCCTCGCCCCTTCGCGGCGCTCGTCCTCGGCGCCGCCGTGGTGTTCGGCCTGCCGTCCGGCCCTGCCCGGCTCGCGGCGCAAGAGGCCGCGCAGCAGCCGGCCGGCAGCGCCGCGCGCGCCGCGAACCATCCCGACGGCGATGTAGGCGCCTATCTCGCCGCCCGCAGTGCGGCGCAGATCAACGATTATCGCGCCGGGGCGGCCTGGTTCTCGCGCGCGCTGCTGTCGGACCCGACCAATCCCGCACTGTTGCAGGGCGCCGTCGCCTCTTACATCGGGACGGGCGAATTCGGGCTTGCCGCACAAATGGCCGATCGCCTTGCGGCGGCGGGCGAGGGCAACCAGATCGGCATGATCGCCGCCATTACCGACCGCGCCGCGAAGGGGGACTTCGCCGCGATCCTTGCCGACATACGCGCGGGCCACAAGGTCGGCGCGCTGATGGACGGGCTGACCGCCGCCTGGTCCGAACTGGGCGCCGGTCGCATGTCCGAGGCGCTCGCCGGTTTCGATGCGCTGGCGCGCAACCGCACCGTCGCGGGCTTCGGCCTGTTCCACAAGGCGCTGGCGCTGGCCTCGGTCGGCGATTTCGAGGGGGCCGAGGCGATCCTGTCCGGCAAGACCGGCGCCCCGGTCGCCGTAACCCGGCGCGGCATCTTTGCCCATGTCCAGATCCTCAGCCAGCTTGAGCGCAACGAGGAGGCACTGAAACTGCTCGACAGCGCTTTCGGGCCCGATCCCGACCCGGGCCTCGACGCACTGCGCGCCCGGCTGAAGGCGGGGGAACCCGTGCCCTACGACATCGTGCGCAACCCGACCGATGGCCTGGCCGAGGTGTTCTACACCCTTGCCACCGCACTGAACGGCGAGGCGGACGACAGCTACACCCTGATCTACGCCCGCGCCGCCGCCTTCCTGCGCCCTGACCATACCGAGGCGGTGCTGCTGGCCGGCGGTCTGCTGGAGCGGCAAAAGCAATGGGAACTGGCCGCCGAGCTTTACGGCACCGTCCCCGCGACCAATCCGTCCTTCTACATCGCCGAGATCGGCCGGGCGAGCGCGACCTACGAGCTGGGCCGCAAAGAGGCCTCCTACGAAATCCTTCAGACCCTCGCCCGCAAGAACCCGCAAAACGCCACCGTTCTGGTCGCCCTCGGCGACACCCTGCGTCAGGACGAGAAATGGACCGAGGCGCTGAAGGCCTATGACGCGGCGCTGGAACTGCCGCTGCGCGACGAACCCGCCTTCTGGACGGTCTGGTATTCACGCGGCATCTGCCACGAGCGGCTGGAGAACTTCGCCGCCGCCGAGGCCGATATGCGCAAGGCGCTGTAACTGTCGCCCGACCAGCCGAGCGTGCTGAACTATCTCGGCTACAGCTATGTCGACCGGGGCGAGAACCTCGACGAGGCGCTGGACATGATCCAGCGCGCCGTCGCCGCCCGGCCCGACTCGGGCTATATCATCGACAGCCTCGCCTGGGCGTTGTATCGCCTCGGCCGCTATGACGAGGCGCTGCCGCATATGGAAAAGGCCTCGCTGCTGGAACCGGTCGATCCCGTGGTCACCGACCATCTGGGCGATGTCTACTGGGCCGTGGGCCGGCAGATGGAAGCACGGTTCCAATGGCGCCGCGCCCTGTCCTTCGCCCCCGAAGAGAAAGA
>JAATGA010000126.1 GCA_015654855.1 Rhodobacterales bacterium | reverse complement strand
GGCGAGATGCTGGACTGGGAGGCGCCGACCGGCGGCTACCTGCTGACGGGTTGCCTTGCGACCGGACGGCTGGCTGCCAGCGGCGCTGTCGTATATCTGCGGCAAACCGCCGACAGGCCGAAGAATTGACGTAAACCCCTCTCGCTTCCGCCGGGATTGCGGGTGATGAAGGTCGCAATCCGCAGCGCAAAGGGCGAAAGATGTCCCGTATTTCTCTGGCCCCGAACCTCGCTGCCGTGATGCCGCTGATTGCGACCTTGCTGCTCGCCGCCTGCGTTTCGCCCTCGGGGTCGCCGCAGGCCGCGCGCGCCATGGCGTCGGGGTGCAGCCTGCCCGCCGGCGCGGCGCGGGTCGAGCAGGACCTGCTGGCCTGGATCAATGCCGAACGCGGGGCGCGCGGGCTGCCGGCCTACAGAAGGTCGGCAGCACTGGACAGATCGGCCGAGACCCATGCCTGCGACATGGCCTCCCGCGGCTATTTTGCCCACTCGCGCCCCGGCGGGCCAAAGCTGGGCGCGCGGGTCAAGGCGGCGGGCTATCCGATGTATAAGGCGGGCGAGAACCTCGCCTATACCCGCCACCTCGACGCGGCGGCGGCCGCAGGGATATGGCGCAATTCGCCCGGGCACTGGCACACCATCCTCGATCCCGATCTGCGGGAAATCGGGTTGTCCGTCGCCGTCTCGGACGGTGGGCGGATCTACTGGGTGATGGACGTGGCCGCGCCCCGCTGGTGGTGAAAGCCTACAGCGCCGCCAGCAGCGCGGGCAGCCGCGCCTCGATCTCCGCCGTATAGCGGGCCAGCCGCTCCGGGGTGAAATGCCCCGGTCCGGCCAGCAGGTTGACCGTGCCGACAACCTCGCCGGCCGGATCAAGCAGCGGCAGGTTCGCCGCCGAGCCAAGGCCCAGCCCCTCGATCTGCGCATGGTCGAAGAACAGGGCGCGAAACCCCTCGGGCGTATTGGCGACAAAGGGCTGGCGGTCGCGGATCACCAGATCGTACCAGGCGTCGCGTTCCAGCGGCTTGGTCCCGTGGACGGGATATTCCGCCGCGTTGTTGGTGTAGACCCGGCGGAACAGCGCGGCGGGCAGGTCGTGGCTGGTCACGGTGAAGAGGATGTTCCCCTCCGCCGCGCAGGCCCGGTCGAGGTCGTCGAAAACCCCCATCCCGTCCCTCACAGATCGAAGGTGGCAAGCACCGGCACATGGTCGGAGGGCTGTTCCCAGCCGCGCACGGGCCGCAGGATGCGGCTGCCATGGGCGGCACCCGCGATGTCGGGCGTGGCCCAGACGTGATCCAGCCGACGGCCCTTGTCCGCCGCATCCCAGTCGGGGCTGCGATAGGACCACCAGGAATAAAGCCGCCCCTCGGGGATATCCTTGCGGGTGACATCGACCCAGGAGGCGGCCTCCTGCGCCTGGCCGAGGTGTTCGATCTCGACCGGCGTATGGCTGACGATCTTCAGCAGCGCCTTGTGGTTCCACACGTCATCCTCGCGCGGGGCGATGTTCAGATCGCCCACCAGGATCGACTTTTCCGGGCGCGCTAGATGGCCCCAGTCGCGCATCGCCGTCAGAAAATCCAGCTTCTGGCCGAATTTCACATTCTGCTCGCGGTCGGGGATGTCCCCGCCGGCGGGGACATAGAAGTTGTGGATCGTCACGCCGTTTTCCAGCCGCCCCGCGACGTGGCGCGCGTGGCCCAGCCCCGCGTAATCCTCGCCCCCCGCGTCCGTCAGCGGCAGCTTCGACAGAATCGCCACACCATTGTAGCCTTTTTGCCCGCGCGCGACGAAATGGGTGTAGCCAAGCGCGCGGAAGGCATCGAGCGGCACCAGCTCGACCGGGCTTTTGATCTCTTGCAGGCAAAGGATGTCGGGCGCCTCTTCGGTCAGCAGGCGGCTGACCAGCGCCTCGCGCAGGCGGACCGAGTTGATGTTCCAGGTGGCAAGGGTGAAGGGCATCCGCGTCTCTCCGGTTTTCGCGGCCAGAGGCTGGACCGGGCGCGCGCGCGGCGCAAGCCCGAAGGATGACTATTCGACGCCCCTGGCACCCGCATCGGGATGGAACGGGTCCGACAGGCCCGAAAGCCCGTCCCCCTCGCGCGCGACGCCCGAGGGGAAGGCGTAGAGCTTCGGCGCCACATCGTTCGGCCGGATGTCGAGGCGATATTTCCCCGCCAGAAGGTCAATCACCGCCGCCCCCAGCCGGGGATCGGCGGTGATCGACCCGCGATGCGAGGCGTCGAGCCGGGGGGAATGCAGCGCCTCCTCCAGCGTCAGGTCGAAGTCGAGCATCAGCGCCGCGATCTGCGCCACCGCCGGCATGATCAGGTCCCCGCCCGAGGCGCCGATTGCGAAGATGGCCTTACCGTCGCGCACCGCGACCGTCGGGCACATGTTCGAGGAGTTGATCCGCTTGCCCCCCGCCATCGAGGTGTTCAGCCCCGGGCGGGGGTCGAAATAGCTGACCCCGTTGTTCATCAGGATGCCGGTGCCCGGCAGCGTCACGCCGCAGCCGAAATGATCTAGGATCGTCCAGGTCAGCGAAACCATATTGCCCTCGGCATCCGCCGCTGAAAGCGAGGATGTATGCGCCCCGATCTCGGTCAGCGTGCCGTTACGGGCGCGGTGGTTGGCCCATGCGGCCTCCAGCGCGTCGGCGTAGATCAGCCAGCTTTCGGGTGTCGGCGCAGGCGTCGGCGCGGGCAGTTCCCGCGCGACATGGGCGAGCATATCGTTCAGCCGCGCGCCGCCGCTTTGCTCGCCGGCGGTGTAAAGCGTGGTGCCGCGATGGCTGGTCGGCGTCGCCCCGAACTCCTCGACCCGATAGGCGGCAAGGTCGGCGAGGGTGATCCGGTTGCCTTGCGCGTTCAGGTCCGCGACCAGGCTCCCGGCGATCCGTCCCTTGTAGAAATCCGCCGCCCCATGGTCGCGCAGCCGGCGCAAAGTGTCGGCGAGACCAGGGATGCGCAGCACCTCGCCCGGTTGCAGCGGGCGGCCGCCGGGCAGGTAAATGGATCGCGTCACCGGGTCGAGGCTGACGATTTCATACTCGTGCCCGATCAGCAGCGCGGTATACCAACTGACCGCGATCCCTGTTTCGGCGAGCGCGATGGCCGGTTCCACGGCCGCACCGAATCCAAGGCGGCCGAATCCCTCTGCCGCATGGGACAGGCCCGCCACCCCGCCGGGGAGTGTCGCCGCAGCCGCGCCCCGGGTGTTCTTCCAGCCCTTCACCGCCGGAAAGCCCATCAGGGTCGGCGGTAGCGCGGGGTCGGGCGGGTAGTCCCCGGGCACCAGCGCCGAAGGCAGGACCCCCTGGAAATCCAGCGCGACGGCGCGGCCCTCTTTCGCCAGCCAGATCACCATGAAGCCCGAGCCGCCGAGGCCGCACATCCACGGCTCGACCGCCGCGAGCGCGAGGCCCGCCGCGACGGCGGCATCCACCGCGTTCCCGCCCCGGCGCAGCATCGACGTCCCGGCCTCCGCCGCGAGGATATGTTGCGAGGCGACCATGCCGCCCCGCGCATGGACCGCCGGTTTATGCGGGATCCATTGGTCGCGGGGCCAGGCGGACGGGGTCATGGGTTTCTCCTGTCGCGGGCGGGAAGGGCGCGCTTGTGCCGCCTTGCCCTGTCGTCGATAGTCGTGGTCAGCCTGCCCCGCGACGCGCGCGGAGGCCAGCGCAAAAGCGATCCGCCCCGCCGGGGCGGCGGGAGCGGGAAAGCGGCATGATCAGGATCGGCGTCTGGCTGGGCGACAGGAACGAGGATCGCGACTGGATCGCCCGCTTGGCCACGCTGATCCCCGGCGCGCGTGTCGAGGGCCTGGCCGAGGCGGTGCCCGACACGCTCGACTACGCCTTGGTCTGGGCCCCGCCCGAGGGGCTTTTGTCCCGGCAGGCCGCGCTGAAGGCGGTGATCTCGGTCGGGGCGGGGGTCGATCATGTGCTGCGGGTCGCCGACCTGCCGCGCCATCTGCCGATCCTGCGCACCACCGGCCCCGACATGGTGCAGCGCCTGCGCGAATACGTCGCGCTGCATGTTCTGGCCCATCACCGCGACCTTATGGACACCGACGCCCGCCAGGCCCGTGCGGAATGGCAGGTCTTCGTCACCCCGACAGCCAACCGCCGTCGCGTGGGGGTCATGGGACTTGGCCGCATCGGCGCGGCTTGTGCGCAGACGCTCGCGGCGCTTGGCTTCGACACCGCGGGCTGGGCGCGCAGCCCGCGCGATCTGCCGGGCGTGCGGACATATGGCGGCGAGGCCGGCCTCGCGGAATTCCTGGACCGCTGCGAGATCCTCGTCTGCCTGCTGCCCCTGACCGCCGATACCGCCGATATCCTGAACGCCGGACTCTTCGCGCGCCTTGCCCCCGGCGCTGCCGTGATCAACGCCGGGCGCGGCGGTCATCTGGTCGAGGCCGATCTGCTGGCCGCGCTGGATGCGGGCCGGTTGTCGGGTGCGACGCTCGACGTGTTTCGGACCGAGCCGCTGCCGCCCGACCATCCGTTCTGGCGCCATCCGCGTATCCGGGTGACGCCGCATATCGCGTCTTATGTGGACCCCGACAGCGGGGCGCGGGTCGTGGCGCAGAACATCCTGGCCTTCGACCGCGACGGCACCCTGCCTGACATTGCCGATCCCGGCCGGGGCTACTGACGCCAGGACCCGCAGCGACAAAAAAAGCCCGGGCTTGCGCCCGGGCCAGGTCCAACAGGGAGGTGCCATGTCATAACCCCGACATGGCGAGGGGAACCCGTCACGGCACCGAGGTGCCATTGTCGTAATGTAGGTGTCGATTTCGACAACAATAAGACCAGATCCCGCGATTTGGCCACAACTTTTGCGCGAGTCCTAGGCCACAAGCCGATAACCGCCGCTTTCGGTCACCAGAAGCCGCGCGTTCGAGGGATCGGGTTCGATCTTCTGGCGCAGCCGGTAGATGTGGGTTTCCAGCGTATGGGTCGTGACCCCGGCGTTATAGCCCCAGACCTCGTGCAGCAGCACATCCCGCGCCACCACGCCCTGCGAGGCGCGGTAGAGGAATTTCAGGATGTTGGTTTCCTTCTCGGTCAGGCGGATCTTCTTTTCCTTCTCGTCGACCAGCATCTTCTGCGCTGGCTTGAACGTATAGGGGCCAAGCTGGAAGACGGCATCCTCGGATTGCTCGTGCTGGCGCAACTGCGCGCGGATGCGGGCCAGCAGGACCGGGAACTTGAAGGGCTTGGTCACATAGTCGTTCGCGCCCGAGTCGAGGCCCAGGATCGCATCGGCATCGGTGTCATGCCCGGTCAGCATCAGGATCGGGCATTTCACCCCGACCTTGCGCATCCGCCGGCACAGCTCGCGCCCGTCGGTATCGGGCAGGCCCACGTCCAGGATGATCAGATCGTAATGGGCGGCCTTGGCCTTCTCCATCCCCTCATGGCCGTTCCTGGCCTCGAAGACATCGAAATCCTCGGTCATCACCAGTTGCTCCGACAGCGCCTCGCGCAGGTCGTCGTCGTCGTCCACCAGAAGGATCTTGCGCAGGGTCGCCATGGTCGCCTCCATTACCCGCAGGGCTGTCCGTTGCCCGCGATGATGTGTGCGGCGCGGAGGTGGGGCAAGATTTACAACAATGCTCTCACGCACAGGTGACGCGCGGGCGGGAAATGTTTCAATCCGTTGCGATTTGCCCTATCTGAACCGGACGGCAGACCCGAGGGAAGAATGAGCCTGACCCCCACCATCGTCGAGAAACTGACCCGCGCCCGGGCCGATCTGCGCATGGGTGTGCCGGTGGTTCTGACCGATGGCGGGCGCGGCGCGCTGGCCGTCGCGGTCGAGGCGCTGACCCCTGAACGGCTGGCCGATCTGCGCGCGCTTGGCACGCCGGAACTGGCGCTGACCGCCTGGCGGGCGGAAACGTTGAAGGCGCGGGTCTACGACAACGATCTGGCGCGGATCGCCGTCCCGGCGGCCGAGGGGGCCGACTGGCTTCATGCGCTGGCCGATCCGGCGGACGACCTGAGGGTGCCGCTGAAAGGGCCGTTCCATTCGCTGCGCGAGGGGCCGGCCGATCTGCATCGCGCGGCAATCGCGCTGGCCAAATCGGCGCATCTGCTGCCTGCGGCGCTGCTGGTCCCGGTCGCCGACGGCTGGCGTCTGGCGGCCGAACACGGTCTGACCCTGCTGCCCCTCGCCGAGGCCGGGCCGGAGCTGACCCATCTGTCGCCCTATCGCGACATCGCCGCCGCCCGCGTGCCGCTCGCCGCCGCGGCTGCGGGCCGGGTTCATGTCTTCCGCCCCGAGGATGGCGGCGAAGACCACTACGCTATCGAGATCGGCCGTCCCGACCGGGCGAAACCCGTGCTGGCCCGCCTGCATTCGGCCTGCTTCACCGGTGATGTGCTGGGCAGCCTGAAATGCGACTGCGGCCCGCAGCTTCACGCAGCCCTCGCCCATATGGGCGAAGAGGGGGCGGGCGTCCTCCTCTACCTCAATCAGGAGGGGCGGGGGATCGGACTCGCCAACAAGATGCGGGCCTATTCGCTTCAGGATCAGGGCTTCGACACGGTCGAGGCCAACCACCGCCTGGGCTTCGAGGATGACGAGCGCGATTTCCGCATCGGGGCCGAGATCCTGCGCCGTATGGGCTTTGCCGAGGTGCGCCTGCTGACCAACAACCCGAAGAAGATCGCGATGATGGAAGGCTGCGGGCTGCATGTGACCGAACGTGTGCCGCTGAAGGTGGGCAAGAACCCGCTGAACGCCGCCTATCTCGCGACCAAGGCCGCGAAGTCGGGCCATTTGTTGTGAGCGGCCCCGATCTGATCGTCACCCGCCACGGTGCGTGGTTCGGGGGGCGGTTCATCCCCTGCTCCATCGGTCGTGGCGGCATCACCCGCGACAAACGCGAAGGCGACGGCGCAACCCCGGCCGGAACCCACCGGATCGTCGGGATCCTGATCCGCCGCGACCGCGACCGCCACCGCGCGCTGCGCCTGTCCGGGGCAAAGGCCATCGGGCCTGCCGACCTCTGGTCGGACGACCCGAAAGACCCCGCCTACAACCACGCCACCTGTGCGCCGCACACCTTCGGTCACGAACGCCTGTTTCGCGCCGATCCGCTTTACGACCTGATCCTCGTCACCGACTGGAATTGGCCGGGGGCGCAGCCCGGCAAAGGCTCGGCCATCTTTGTCCACCAGTGGCGCAAACCCCGCCACCCGACCGCCGGCTGCATCGCCTTCGCCCGCCGCGACCTGATCCGTATCGCGAAAGCCCTGACCCCGCACACGCGCCTGATCGTCCGGCCCTGACCTGAGCCCTTCAAATATCCCCGGGAGTGAGAGCCGGTCCGGGCAAGGCCCGGAACGGGCCGAGGGGGGCAGACAGCCCCCCATCGCGGCCCGGGCTCAGACTGAAATCGCCGTGGTCTTCACCACCGTCTTGAGCGAGAACGACGACCGCATCTGCGACACGCCGGGCAGGCGCGACAGATATTGCCGGTGGATCCGGGCGTAATCCTCGGTGTCGCGCACGACGAGCTTCAGCAGATAATCCGCCGTCCCCGCCATCAGATGGCATTCCAGCAGGTCGGGGATCCGCGCCACCTCGCGCTCGAAGGCGTCGAGCACCTCGTCGGTCTGGCCCTGCAAGGTGATCTCGACGAAAACCGTGGTCGGGCGGCCCATCCGCCGGGCATCCAGCAGCGCGACATAGCCGGCGATCAGCCCCACTTCCTCCAGCCGCTGCACCCGGCGGTGGCAGGCCGAGGGCGACAGGTTCACCCGGTCGGACAAATCGGCATTGGTGATCCGGCCTTCCTTCTGCAACACGGTCAGGATGCGGGCGTCGATTGCGTCCAGATCGTCCATCCGGCGGTTTCCTTCGGTTTCACGCGCGAAATGACGAAGCTTCTACCGCGCGCGCAGCGCCGGGTCACCGGGAAATCCACCCCGGGCTTCGTCCGCGAACGCCGGGCGGGAAGGACAGCCGCCCGGTCGGGCGAACCCATGCCATTGCGGTCGCTCCGGGGATCCCGGGTGGCGACGGAGGATCGGGCGGAGCGGCGAAACGAAAGCGGCCCGCAGGTATATCCTGCGGGCCGCGACAGCTTTCGTTCCGGGGGGCGTGCGTCGGCCCCGGACGGGCTTACTTCGCCTTCAGTTCGCCCAGGATCTGTTGCAGCAGCTCGACCTCGGTCGGGGCTGCGGGGGCGGCGGGCGCCTCGGCGGGCTTGGCCCCCAGGTTCGCGGCCTTGTTCACCGCCTTGACCAGCAGGAAGACCACCCAGGCGATGATCAGGAACTTGATGATGGCGTTGATGAAGTTGCCGTAGTTGAACGCGGCGGCATTGTCGCCCGCGCCGACGACCAGTTTCAGGCTGGAAAAGTCGATACCACCGACGACCAGCCCGAGGATCGGGTTGACCAGATCGTCGACCAGCGAGGTGACGATGGCCGTGAAAGCGGTGCCGATGATGATACCGACGGCCAGATCAATGACATTGCCCTTGGCAATGAAAGCCTTGAATTCGTTAAGCATCCGATAGTTCCTTGTCCCCTTGCCCTTTTGTCGGGCCCCATTGCTGCGTCCGCAGAGTATTCCACAGAATTTCACCGCTTATCAGGGGGAATTTGTGCCAATCCGGCGCGGAAGGCGCGGATTTGGGACCTTTTGTCCAATCTTTCTGTCGCCCGGAGCCGATTGCCGCGCCAACCCCGGGCGATCCGGCTCTGCCCGCCGCCACAGGCGGCGAAGGTTCCGGTCGCGGCGGTCTCCGCCTCCGGCGGGGTATTTGGATCGACAGGAAATCAGCGGCGCATCATGGCAAGGCGGATCATCGCGCGTTCCATCAGCGCCATGCCCGGCGCGCGCGAGGCCGAGCGCAGGGTCAGGTCGGTATCGACCAGCAGCGTCACCGCCGCTTCCAGCCCGCGCAGCGTCCATTGCCCGGCCTGGCGCTGCATCCGGTCGCGGCGGGGGCCGAAGACCCGCGCCCTCATCAGGCCAGACTGGATCCCGCCGGGATCCGCTTTGGCGATATGCAGCGACCGGAAATGCCGCAGCGCGCCGATGCACAGCGTCACCGGCGCCACCCCGTGGCCTTCGAGCCGGCGGAACAGCGCGCCGATTTCCGGCCCGCGCCCCTCGGCCGCGGCATGGAGCAGGTCGTCGATTTCCGCCTCGATCGTCGCGGGGGCGAGGGCTGCGATCTCGGCCGGAGTCAGCGGCGTCGGGTCGCCGAATTTGTAGAGCGCGAGCTTTTCCAGAAGCTGGCGGAAATCGCCGGGGTCGAGCGCGCGGGACAGCGCGGTCAGATCGGCCATGGTCTCCGGCGGGACGGCGGCGATGCCGGCGCGCCGCAGCTCCGCCTCGATTTCCTCGCGGCTCGGCGGGTCGTCGTAAAGGCCGGCGGCGAAGGCGTTGGGGTGTTTCTCGAACAGCGTCTTCAGCGCGGACTTGCCTGTCAGCGCGCCGGCGGTGACCACGATCTGCGCATCGCCCGGGCGCCAGTCGGACAGGGCGGCCATGATCAGGGGGGCGAGGCCGTCGCCCGCCTCTTCCACCAGGGCGACGCGGGGGCCGGGGAAGAAGCCGATTTCCTTTACCGCCGCGTCGAGCAGCGCGGGATCCTTGCGCAGATCGCCAGCGGGCAGGCGGGTCAGCCGCATTTCGGCGGGGCCTTCGGGGCCGATCAGGGCGGCAACCACCTCGACCCGCTTCATCGCGACCCGCATCGTGTCGGCGCCGAAGACCAGAAGGCCCGCGCGGGCGGGGTCGGGTCTGGCGAAGTAACGTGTGGCCTCGATCCCCTTGAGGATCATTTCAGCCACTTGCCCGAGGTCGAGACCAGTTGCACAACCATCTGGTCGGCGAGGATGCGCATCAGGCGCGAGGCCGCGTCCTCTTCCGCGACGACGCCGGCCACGGTCGAGCCGGTGGCCGACCACGAGGTGAAGTTCTCCACCCGCCCGGCGGTGACGCGGGTGCCGGTGCCGCGCTCGGTCAGCCGCCAGTCGACGGAGCCGACGAGGTTGTAGCGCGTGATGGTGTTTTCCGGGGTGACGCCGACGCCGACCGCATGGGTGGCGAGGGTAAAGTCCAGATCGTAGCGCGCGGCGGCGGGGCGACCCAGCCGTTCCTCCAGTCGCTCGACCAGATCGAAGCCGTTCTTGTCTCTGGGGTCCGCCACGCGGATCGCGCCTTGCAGCCGTTCCGCAGGCCCGCCCGGCCCGTAAGCCGGGGTAAAGCCGCAGGCGGCGACGGCCAGGGCCGGGCCGAGCGCCAGAAACGCGCGGCGCGTGAAGACGGGATCAGACGACGACATTGACGATGCGCCCCGGAACGACGATCAGCTTCTTCACCGGCTGACCGGCGAGGAAACGCAGCACATCCTCGTTCGCGAGCGCGATCTTTTCAACCTCTGCCGCGGCCATGTCCTTCGGCACGCTGATTTCCGCCCGCCGCTTGCCGTTGATCTGGATCGGCAGCACCACGTTGTCGTCGACCAGCAGCGCCGGGTCGGCTTTGGGCCAGGGCGCGCGGGCGACAAGGCCCTGACCGCCAAGGCCGGACCAGATCTCCTCGGCCAGGTGCGGGGTCATCGGCGACATCAGTTGCGCCAGGATCTTCGCCGCATCGCGTTTCGCAGCCGTTCCCGCCTGCGATTTCTGCAAAGCGTTGGTGAAGGCGAACAGCGCGGCGATGGCCTTGTTGAAGGCGAAGCCCTCGATCCCGGCGGTCACATCGGCCACCGCGCGGGCACCGGCGCGGGCAAGCGCCTTGTCCTCGGCCTCGTTCGCCGGGGCATCGCCGGCGGCGATGTCGTCGGCGATGCGCCAGACCTGGGAAAGGTGTTTCGCCGTCGCCTCGGCCCCGGCGGAGGTCCATTCCACATCGCGTTCGGGAGGGGAGTCCGACATGACGAACCAGCGCGCGGTATCGGCCCCGAAGGCCGCGATGATGTTCATCGGGTCGACGACGTTCTTCTTCGACTTCGACATCTTGGCCGAGGGGATGATCTCGACCTTCTCGCCCGTGGCTTTCACGGTCGCGGTTTCGTGGTCCACATCCTCGGGCAGGTGATAGACCGGGCGGCCGTTGGCGTCGGTGGTCTTGTAGATCTCATGTGTGACCATGCCTTGCGTGAACAGCGCGTTGAACGGCTCGCGCGCCTTGGCGGGCAGATGGCCGGTCTCGTTCATCGCCCGGGCGAAGAAGCGCGAGTAAAGCAGGTGCAGGATCGCGTGTTCGATGCCGCCGATATACTGATCGACGTTCATCCAGTAGTCGGCCTCGGCCGGATCCGTGGGTGTCGCGGCGTGCGGGCTGGTGAAGCGGGCGTAATACCAGGACGAATCGACGAAGGTGTCCATCGTATCCGTCTCGCGCCGGGCAGGCTTGCCGCAGGCGGGGCAGGTGGTGTTGCGCCATGTGGGATGCCGGTCCAGCGGATTGCCGGGCACGTCGAAGGTCACGTCGTCGGGCAGGCGGATCGGCAGATTCTCTTTCCGCTCGGGCACCACGCCGCAGTCGGGGCAATGAACGACCGGGATCGGACAGCCCCAATATCGCTGGCGCGAGATGCCCCAGTCGCGCAGGCGGAACTTGGTGACTCCCTGACCGAAGCCCTTCGCCTCGGCCAAAGCGATGGCTTCGGCCACGGCCTGTTCGCCGGTTTCAACCCTGTCGCCGGACAGGCCGCGAATGTAGCGGACCTTCTCCGACTTCAGCGGCGTAAAAGCCTCGGTCAGAGGGGATTCGTCGGCGCCTTCCGGGATAAAGACCGGCTTGATGGCCAGGCCGTATTTCGTCGCGAAGTCGAAGTCGCGCTGGTCATGCGCCGGGCAGCCGAAGATCGCGCCGGTGCCGTAGTCCATCAGGATGAAGTTGGCGATCCAGACCGGCAGTTCCCATGTGGGGTTGAGCGGATGCTTCACACGGATGCCGGTGTCGAAGCCGATCTTCTCGGCCGTCTCGATTTCCTCGGCGGAGGTGCCGCCCTTGCGCGCCTCGGCCACGAAGGCCGCGATCTTCGGATCGGTCTCCAGCGCCCTGGCCAGCGGGTGATCGGGGCTGATCGCGGCAAAGCTCGCCCCCAGCAGGGTGTCGGGCCGGGTTGTATAGACCTCCAGCGTCTCGAATCCCTCGGGCGCGCCTGCGGTATCAAAGGCGAATTGCAGGCCCCGCGACTTACCGATCCAGTTGGCCTGCATCAGCCGCACCTTTTCGGGCCAGTCCTTCAGACCGTCCAGCGCATCCAGCAGATCCTCGGAATAATCCGAGATGCGGAAGAACCATTGCGTCAGCTCGCGACGTTCGACCGCCGCACCCGACCGCCAGCCCTTGCCGTCGATCACCTGTTCGTTGGCCAGAACGGTCATATCGACCGGATCCCAGTTCACCACGGCGTTCTTGCGGTAGACGAGGCCGCTCGCCAGCATGTCGAGGAACATCGCCTGCTGCTGGCCGTAATATTCCGGGTCGCAGGTGGCGAATTCGCGGGACCAGTCGATGGACAGCCCCAGCGGCTTCATCTGCGCCTTCATGTCGGCGATATTGCCGTAGGTCCAGGTCTTGGGATGGCCGCCCCGTTCCATCGCGGCGTTTTCCGCAGGCATCCCGAAGGCGTCCCAGCCCATCGGATGCAGGACCGAAAACCCGGCCGAGGATTTATAGCGCGCGACCACATCGCCCATGGTGTAGTTGCGCACATGGCCCATATGGATGCGCCCCGACGGATAGGGGAACATCTC
>JAATGA010000386.1 GCA_015654855.1 Rhodobacterales bacterium | reverse complement strand
GCGCAACCCGACCACACGGAAAAGCTGACGCTGTTCCGGCTGCTCGATGCCGAGGCGGCGACGGGGGTGAGGCTTACCGAAAGCATGGCGATGTGGCCTGGATCGTCGGTGTCAGGCATGTATATCGGGCATCCTGCGGCCTATTACTTCGGCGTGGCCAAGGTAGAGCGCGATCAGGCCGAGGATTACGCCCGCCGCAAGGGAATGGCCCTGGAAGAGGTCGAACGCTGGCTAGCGCCGGTGCTGAACTATCAGCCGGGGCAGGGGACGAAGGGGCGGGCGGCGTGAGCGCCGCGCCCGAATGCCCGCAGGAAGTCCGGCCTGGCGCTGCCGGGCCTCTGGTCGGGCCGGTTCGGTTCGGCTATAGGATTTGTCCATGACCGAGACTCTGCCGCCGTGCCCCGAATGCGCCTCTGCCTTCACCTATCCGGTGGATGCCCTGCTTGCCTGTCCCGAATGCGGGCATGAATGGTCGCCCGACGGCGAGCCTGCCGCCGCCGCTGCGGAAGTCCGCGATGCCGTTGGCAATGTGCTGAAAGACGGCGATACGGTGACGGTGATCAAGGATCTTAAGGTCAAGGGGTCGTCTTCGGTCGTCAAGGTCGGCACCAAGGTGCGCGGCATCCGTCTGGTCGAAGGCGATCACGACATTGACTGCAAAATCGCGGGGATCGGCCAGATGGGGCTGAAGTCGCAATTCGTCAAAAAGGTCGCGGAATAAGATCCCGGGCGGTTCGCCCGCCCGGCATCGGTTGTCAGGGGCGGTGACGATTGACCCGCCGCCGATCCTTGGCCTTGGCTTCGCTCGCGGAACCGTCTTTCCGCGGCGGAGGCCCGCACGGCGACGGTCCCGGCAGAGGTCCGACGGACCGCCGCCCCCCTTACAACGCCCCCGGCACCCCCTGATCCGGCGGCCTGTGCCCGTCGGCGAAGGTTTTGATGTTGATGATCACCTTCTCGCCCATCTCGATCCGGCCCTCGACCGTGGCCGAGCCCATATGGGGCAGCAGCACCACGTTCTTCAATTCGCGCAGGCGGGGATTGATCTCGGCGCCGCGCTCATAGACATCGAGGCCGGCGCCCGCGATCTCGCCCGCGCGCAGGCCGCGGGTCAGGGCATTCTCGTCCACCACCTCGCCGCGCGAGGTGTTGACGATCACCGCCGAGGGCTTCAGCAGCTTCAGCCGCCGCGCGTTCATCAGATGGAAGGTCGAGGGCGTGTGCGGGCAGTTGACCGAGATCACATCCATCCGGCTGACCATCTGGTCGAGGCTTTCCCAATATGTCGCCTCCAGCGGCTCTTCGACCTCCGGGCGCAGGCGCCGGCGGTTGTGATAGTGGATCTGCATCCCGAAGGCGCGGGCGCGGCGGGCGACCGCCTGGCCGATCCGTCCCATGCCGAGGATGCCCAGCCTGCGCCCCGCGATCCGCCCGCCCAGCAGGGCCAGTGGCGACCAGCCGGTCCAGCCGCCCTCTTGCATCACCGAAAGCCCCTCGGGGATGCGGCGGGTGACGGCCAGGATCAGCGCCATGGTCATGTCGGCGGTATCCTCGGTCACGACCCCGGGGGTGTTCGACACCAGGATGCCGCGCGCGCGGGCCGAGGCCACGTCGATATGGTCGACCCCCGCGCCATAGTTCGCGATCAGCCGCAGACGCTCGCTTGCCTGGGCGATCAGCCCGGCGTCGATCTGATCGGCAAGGGTCGGCACCAGAACATCGGCCCGCCCCATCGCCCCGGCGAGTTCCTCGCGGGTCATCGGCGTGTCGTCCGGGCGCAGTTCGACATCGAACAGCTCTTTCATCCGGGTCTCGACCGGTTCGGGCAGGCGTCGCGTTACGACAACACTCAGGCGTGGCGTTGGCATGATTCCTCCCTGGGGCTTCCATAGCTGGCCGTCAGGTGGCAAAGTGGAACGAAGCGTCCCGGGGCACAAGCCCCGCGAAGGGGGCGCAAAGCCCGGGCGTCAGATCCGGGAAAAGGTCCGGCGTAACCCCAGGGGGCGCACCGGGCGAGGAAATGGCAGCAGGGCCGCCGCGCCGGGCAGGGGCAGGCGGCCGGTGAACGGGCGGAAGAGCGGATGATCAGGACCGGATTGGCGGCTGTTGCGGTCGGGCTTTGGGCGGGTATCACTCTGGCGCAGGTCGCGCCGCCGCCACGCCCGGATGGCCTTGGCATCGCGCCGGTCGAAGGGATCGAGGCCGCCGCCGCTTTGCTGCCCCCGATCCCGGAAGCCGCCGCCGAGCCGCCGGGCCTGGCCGAGGGGATGCAGGGCCCGCCGGTTCCGCCGGTGGAAACCCGCCGCAAGGTCAGGCCGCGCGACCCGAACCGCGGGCAGGTCACCAACATGCCGCTGCCACGCTATGTCTCGCTGAAGACCTCGGAGTGCAACGCCCGGCGCGGGCCGGGGCTGACCCATCGCATCGACTGGGTGTTCAAACGCGCCGGGATGCCGCTGAAAATCACCGCCGAATACGAGCACTGGCGCCGGGTCGAGGATGCCGACGGCGTTGGCGGCTGGGTGAACTTCGCCCTGCTGTCGGGGGTCCGCACGGTGGTCGTGGCCGAGGATATGGCGGAATTCCGCTCTCGCCCGGACGACCAGTCGCAGGTCGTCTATCAGGCCGAACTCGGCGTGGTCGGCAAGATCGTCGAATGCCAGCCCGACTGGTGCCGGATCAGCGTCGAGGGCGAAAAGGGCTGGGCGCGCAAGACCGCGCTATGGGGCGTCGACCCCGGCGAAATCGTCGACTGACGCCACCGCGCCGGCCGCTGCCGCCCGGTCGTGCAAAAATCCGCGCAAAGCCATGGAAAGCGACATATCCTGTCGCGATCCGGGTTGCCGTTTCACGCGGTATCCTGTCTTTTATACATCTGTATAACAGGAGGGATCATGTCCCCCGACCGCCGTTCCTTCACGCGCGAATCCGAGGGCTACCGGCGCGAGGCGCTGGTCGGCGCGACACTGGACCTGGTGGCCGAGGGGGGCGCGAAGGCGGCGACGGTGCGGGCCATCGCCGACCGCGCCGGGGTGACGCCGGGGCTGATCCGGCATTACTTCGCCGGCAAGGACGAACTGATGCGGGCGGCTTATCGCGCCCATATGGACGGGATGACGCGGCGGGCGGTGGAGCGGGCGGGCGCGCCGGGGCTGGACCCGGTGGCGCGCCTGGCGGCCTTTGTCGTGGCAACGCTGTCGGCGCCGGTTGCCACGGCGCCCTCGCTGCGCCGATGGGCGGGGCTGCTGCACGAGGCGGTGGCGGACGAGGCTTTGCGCGAGGTGCATCGCGACGGCTATCTCGACTTCCGCGCGGCGCTGGAGCGGCTGATCGCCGATCTGCCGGGCCGCCCGGCGGGGGCGGGGCTGCGGACCTATATGCGCGGCCAGGTCGGCCAGCAGTTCGCGGCGCTGCAGCACGGGCAACCCGCTCAGTCGCAGGTCGACCTCGTGCAGGTACTCCGCGACGACGTCGGTGTTCTTGATCTTCATGCGACCTCACCGGTTCCCACGAGACGATCGACGGTCTGGCGAAACGACACCCACTCGGTGCGGAAATGCTCGAGCGCCGCCCGCCCGGACAAAGTCAGGGCGTAGTAGCGGCGCGGTGGTCCGGCCGGCGACTCGGCCCACTTACTGTCCAGCCAGCCCGCTCGGCGGAGACGGGACAGCAGCGGATAGATCGTGCCCTCGGAGGCGGCCAGACTCGGCTCATCTCCGAACCGGCGCACGATCTCGTTGCCATACCGATCCTCGGTCTCCACCATGGCGAGCACGCAGAACTCGAGAGTTCCGCGGCGCAGGCTGGTCGACAACTGCGCGACATCTGCCATGCGCTACACAGTACCTTGCGACGCAAGGTAGGTCCAGAAACGAAAGCCG
>JAATGA010000368.1 GCA_015654855.1 Rhodobacterales bacterium | reverse complement strand
GGCATACGGCGAAGCGGGTGTTCGACCGGCTTCGCGAGGAATGCGGTTTCATCGGCGGCTACACGATCATCAAGGATTACATGCGAGAGCGGGAACGGCGCGGGCAGGAGGTGTTTGTGCCGCTGTCGCATCCGCCGGGCCACGCTCAGGCCGACTTTGGCGAGGCCCTGGTCAGGATCGGCGGTGTTGAGCAAAAGGCGCACTTCTTCGTGCTGGACCTTCCGCACAGCGATGCCTGTTACGTCCGGGCTTATCCCGCAGCAGTGGCCGAGGCCTGGGTGGATGGCCATATCCATGCCTTCGCGTTCTTCGGTGCGGTTCCCCAGTCTGTGCTCTACGACAATGACCGCTGCCTGGTGGCAAAGATTCTGCCGGACGGAATGCGCAAGCGCGCCTCACTGTTCAGCGGGTTCCTGTCACACTACCTGATCCGGGATCGCTATGGCCGGCCTGGCAAGGGCAATGACAAAGGGAATGTCGAAGGCTTGGTAGGCTATTCGCGGCGTAACTTCATGGTGCCGATGCCGGAGTTCGCCACTTGGGAGGCGTTCAACCTGTGGCTGGAGGAACAATGTCGCAAGCGTCAGGGCGCCGTCCTGCGCGGCGAAAGCGAGACGATCGGTGAGAGATTGCAGCGTGACCTTGCTGCGATGCGCGCCCTCCCGGCGGCGCCGTTCGATGCCTGCGATCAGGACAACGGCCGGGTCTCGTCGCAATCGCTGGTGCGCTACAAGACCAACGACTACTCGGTGCCGGTTGCATACGGCCACCAGGATGTCTGGATCCGGGGCTATATCCATGAGGTGGTGATCGGCTGCCGGGGCGAGGTGATCGCCCGCCATCCCCGATGCTGGGATCGCGATGAACTTGTCTTCAACCCGATCCATTACCTTCCGCTGATCGAGCAAAAGATCAATGCGTTGGATCAGGCGGCCCCGTTGCAGGGCTGGGACCTGCCGGAGGAGTTCGCCACCTTGCGCCGCCTGATGGAGGTGCGGATGAACCGACAGGGTCGGCGCGAATATGTTCAGGTCCTGCGGCTGTTGGAGGCCTTCGATCTGGCAGACGTGCGGGCGGCAGTGCTCCAGGCTCTTCGGATGGGGGCGCTCAGCTTCGATGCGGTGAAGCATCTGCTGCTTTGCCGGGTGGAGCGTCGTCCGCCGCGACTTGACCTCGACTGCTATCCCTACCTGCCGAAGGCGACGGTCGAGAAGACCAGGGCCGGGTCTTACATGCGGCTGCTGTCGGGCGATGCGGAGGATGCGGCATGAGTGATGCCCCGGAAATCCTGCTTGCTCATCACCTCAAGGCGCTGAAGCTGCCGACATTCCTGCGCGAGCATCAGAAGCTTGCCCGCCAGTGCGCGGCGGAAGGACTGGACCATGTCCGATACCTGGCACGACTTGTAGAACTGGAACTGATCGACCGGGAACGGCGAATGGTCGAGCGCCGCATCAAGGCTGCGAAGTTCCCGGCCGTCAAAAGCCTCGACAGCTTCGACTTCGCGGCCATCCCCAAGCTCAACAAGATGCAGGTGCTTGAACTGGCCCGGTGCGAATGGATCGAACGGCGCGAGAATGTCATTGCCCTCGGCCCGTCCGGCACCGGCAAGACCCATGTCGCCCTCGGCATCGGGCTGGCCGCTTGTCAGAAGGGCCTCTCGGTTGGCTTCACCACCGCCGCGGCGCTGGTCAGCGAGATGATGGAGGCCCGCGACGAGCGCCGTCTGCTCCGCTTCCAAAAGCAGATGGCCGGCTACAAGCTTCTCATCATCGACGAACTCGGCTTTGTTCCTTTGTCGAAGACGGGTGCCGAATTGCTGTTCGAGCTGATCTCGCAGCGCTATGAGCGCGGATCGACCCTCATCACCAGCAATCTGCCCTTCGATGAATGGACCGAAACCTTCGGCTCCGAGCGCCTGACCGGCGCACTCCTCGACCGGCTGACCCACCACGTCAGCATCCTCGAGATGAACGGCGAGAGCTACCGCCTCGCCAACAGCACAGCCCGCAAGCAGCGTTGATCCCCATCCAGACATCCGACCGCGATTGGCCCTGACGGGCCAGTGCGCCATGCCACGCGCGAGCTACGTGGGAAGCGCGCGCGCCATGGCGCACAACCTTAACGACTGGCCTGGTTTTGCTCCGCCGCCATGGTCGACTTTTGCTCCGCCGTTGACACGCCCGTGTCGCCCTCTCGATACAGATACGCTTCCAATGTTTACAGATAGTTAACGAAGGAGTGCACAATGACTCGCCCGTGGCGATGGGGCGTAGTGCGCGCTCGGCCGGGTTGTTGTCGATGCCGACGCGCCCATCGGACAAGAACAGGCTGAAGGCGTCCCGACGGCTCAGCCCATAACGGAAGGCCTTCGCCAGATCCCCCTTGCCGGGGATCCGCGAGAGTTGCTGCTCTGACCAGGCGAAGAAGGCCTCGACCTTCGAGGCGCTGTGTTTCTGGCGCGCGGCAAGACGGACCTCGGCGGGATGCCCGGTGATCTCACGCTCAACGTCGTAGAGTGCGCCGATGCGCTTGAGCGCCTCGCGGGCAATGGCGGATTTGGTCTTGTCCCATTCATCGTGGAAGTCTCGTCGCAGGTGGGCCCAGCACGCAGCCTCCCGCAAGCGGGGTATCCCCTCCGGCTCCGGAGCATAGAGCTTGGCATAGCCCTTGTAGCCATCGGCCTGAAGGATGCCTCGGGTGTTGGCCAGATGGCGATGAACGTGCTCTTCCTTCCAGTCCGGCGCGAATGCATAGACCGCACCGGGGGGCGCGGCCCCTGACCAAGGCCGCTGATCGCGGACATAGGCCCAGATCCGCCCCTTCTTCACCCCCTTGCCCAGCCCCCTGTCACGGCTCGCGCGATCCAGCAGCCGCCCCTTCCGCGCCAGCGTTCGCCACGATGATACATGGTTTGCAGGCACCCCGTGCCGGCGCGCCACCTCGTTCACCGTTGCCCCAGGCTCCAGCGTTTCCGCCACGACCCGAGCTTCCACTTCATCTGGCCACTTCCGGTTCCGACGGCCTCGGCCGCCAACCGGGAGAACCTCCAATGCAGTCTCCATGGAGAAACTCCCTCCTGATCATCACGAACATCCAATGCGACGATCAGGTCAAAGGCTGGAAGGTGCGGTCCAGCCGCCGCTTACGAACATCATTCGCCGGATGCACTTGCGACAGAAGCTGTCGATCCGCGGAGCGCAAGGTGACAGACGGTCTTGAAAAATGACATACTTACAGGAATGATCTCATTTTATTATGCATAATTAATCAATAATGCGTAGCATATGCGACTTTCCAGTCCTGCCTATTTAGTCTCGATAAGATGCAGTTATCAGGATTATATCGCCCGGGGATCCGGCCCCGCAAAATGGGCTGTCCCTCCGCGCACCAGGCAGACGCGGGAACACTCCTTTCGCCCCCCGCGCGCCATCGCCTTCGCTAACAGATTTCGGCGGGATGGCCGCCACGGCCGGAATTCAGCCGGCGGGCGGCATCGACACCAGTGCGGCCGCGCGCGCGCCATCCGTGTCGCTCGCCAGCACCAGCGATGCCCCCGGCATCCGCAAGGCGACCGCCAGGGCTGCGAGGCCGTTGGCCGCGCCCATATCGCCAAGGCTTTGCCCGGGGAAATGCCAGTCGGTCACATCCTCCGACAGCGCGGGCCGTTCGCTTTTCACCACGCCGAGTTCCTCGGCGCGCCAGCGTTCCGTCATCGCATCGCTGAACACCCGCGACACCGCCGGCCGGTCGCCACAGGCCTGGCCGATCGCCGCATTCAGCCCGCGCCCCAGCAGGCCGCGCTGCGGATCGCTTATCCGCCAGGACTCGCGCGTCAGGGCCAGCCTCGCATGGCCCGCGATACCGGCGGTGTCGCCTGACAGCCCGGCAGGCGCGACAAGCAGGCAGGCCGCTCCCTCCGAAGGGATCGGGTTCCAGCGTTCGTGCCTGTCGCGCCCCCTTCCCTGCGCCTGCCGCATGTCGAGCGCCAGCGGCGTCACGAGGCAATCGACCGCCGCGATATAGCACGGGCCGGAAAGGCCGGTCCCCGACAGCAGGGCCAGACCTGTGGCCGCATCGCCGATGGCGACGGAGACCTCGCCCAGACCGGAAAACCCGAGCGTCGAGGCCGCCGCCATGAAGGCCCCGGCAAAGGGCGGATGGCGCGCGATCATCTGCGGCAGCACCAGCAGCATCGGCGCCGCAACCGTCCGGCCGAACCGCGCCAGCTGATCCTTGCGGCATTCGGCAAAGGCGCTGTGCAGCAACTGCGCCAGCCGGGCCGGGGTATCCGTCATATCCGCAAGCCCCGGCAGGGCGCAGAGCATCTGACGCTGGCCGTCGCTGCCGATCCAGCGCGGATGCCGCCGCCAGAGCGCCCTGCCCGCCAGAATGGCCGCGATCTGGGCATCGGCCTCCTGCCCCGCCGGCGTGACGAAGCCCCCGGCCATCAGCCCGACCGTGATCGTTCCGGCCCCGGTCATCGCATCACCCCCGCGATCTGGTGCAAAGAGATGCGGGTCGCCCCGATCTGCTCGTCCCGCCCGTCGCAGCGCAACGCCCCGAGCCAGAGCATCGAGAACCCGCCCGCATCCGGCACGAGGTCGAGGCGCGCAAAATGCATCTGCGACGGGACCACCCGCCGCGCAAACCGCGTTTCGACACGGAACAGCACCTGCGGCAGCCGGAAGGCCCAGTCCCGCGCGCCCAGAAATCCGCGCAGCACCACCGGCTCGCCACCGGCCAGATGCCGCGCGGGCCATTGGTCGCGCGGGGCCGAGCAGTGAAAGCGCGGATCGTGGTCGGCCGGCATCGCGGGCGAACGGTCGCGGCGCCAAGCGTCATCGAAGCTGCCGGCCAGCGCCAGCCGGTCGCGCCACCAGCGCGCCACCGGGCCAAAGCCCACAGGCCGCGCGGCAAAGGGATCGCGGATGCAATCCGAGCCCGCGCCCTCGATCCGGGGCAGATCCGTCTCGGTCCCGTCGGGAAACCGATCCGGCGTGCGCAGCCAGATCCCGCAGCCGGCCGGATTGAGCGGCGGCGCATCGTCGGGCGGGCCCGGCGGAAGGCCGCCGAAACTGACCTGCCAGCCGGGCGCCACCGGCCCGTTCCGCCCCTGGTCGACGATCCGCCAGTGGCCCCGGTGCAGCCGGGCGCGGCGGGGCGGCAGGACCGTCGCGCGCTTGACGAGCCGGCCGACCTCAAGCGACAGGGGCGCGGCCACGGCTTCGGCCGCGGGCAATATCGTGCCATGGACAAGAATGTCGGTCAGCGGCGCGAAGGGGATGAAATCGTCCTCCGAAACCAGGATGTCGTTTTCCGGCCCGGCATATGCCGGCATCATCTGCACCGGGATCTGCGTCGGGGCCAGGGCGACCGCCCCGTTCCCGTCGGTGACGAAACTGGCGCGGATGGCCATGCACCAGTATTCATGCCCGTCGGCATCGCGCAGGAAGGTGCCGGCCGTCTGAAACGGTGTGGTGTTGACCATCTGCCACATCAGAGGGCCTGACGCCGCATCAGCAGATCGAGGTCGTCGCGCAGCGGCCCGGCCCCGTCGGCCCGCACCGCATCGCGCACCGGGCCGAGCAACGCCCCGGCAAAGGCGCCCGTATCGGGCGGGATGCGGTCCGGCGCGACAAGGGCCGAACCGCCGCGGAACAGCTCGGCCATCGCCAGCGTCCCGCGCCCCCCGATCAGGTCGTGAACGAGGATCACCCCCCGGTCCCCGCCCGGCCCCGACAGGAAGGCGCCGATCCGGCGCAGCACCGAAAGCGTCACCAGAATGCCCGGCCATTCCGCCGTAAAAAGAACCTGCCCCAGGGTCAGCACCTCACGCGCGCCGTCATAGGCGCAGAGCCAGTCGGCCCGATGCTCGCGCCCGGCCCGCAACTGCCGCAAGAGCCCGCCCGCCGAGGTCGAGGATCTGAGGTCGAGTTCGGCCAGCTCGGAGGGCGCGAAATCCACATCCAGCCGGCCGATATCGCCCCATTCCCCCAGACGCGGCGCGCGCGCGGCCAGAAACGGGTCGAGTGCGGAGGGTGCGATCGGGCATTGCAGCAGAAGCGAGGCGGGTTCGGACATGGCGCGCCCCTCAGCCTTCGCCGTCGAAACGGGTCAGCCAGCGCATGGTTTCCTCGTGGGCATCCAGCGGCCCGGGCACCCGGATCAGCAGGTTCGACCGGTTCGGATAATCCATGAAGCGCAGATCGCGCAGCGCGGCGTTGACGATGCGATAGGTCAGCGGCACGCCGCCGATGTTCACATCGCCCAGTTGCGGATGCTCCCCCGCCCGCACCAGCGCCCCGCCGGCAAAGGGACGGACCTCAAACCCCGGCGGCAGGCCCGTCGCGCCCCGCGACGCCGGATCGAGCCTGCCCCATGCCGCATTGATCCGCCCGGCCAGCGCTTCGGCCCCGCCGATCGCCGCGAGGATCGGATCGCCCAGCACCGTCAGCCAGTTCACCCCCCGGATATGCGCGCCGTCCCCGACAAGATAAGGGGCCGGGAAATCCAGTCCCGAAAAGCGCGCAAGCAGCGGCCAGACCTCATCGGGATACCGGTTGACCATGCCGGCCCCGGCGATCGGACCCAGCCCGGCGCTGCCATGCAGCGGCCCGAGTTGCGCGCACCAGTCGAGGATATGCCGGATCAGGGCGTCCGGGTCGTTCCTGACAATCGTCGCGGGGATCCCCAGTTCAAGCCGCGACACCCGGCGGCCGCGCGGATTGTCGTATTGCATCAGCGCCATGCCCTGGAACCGCGGCGGATCCTGCGCATCGGTGACATGCGGAGCCCACAGATCGACCTTCGGGTCGTTCCGGGCCACCTCTTCGGCCAGAAGCGCGGCCACATCCCTGCCCGCCAGCGGCGACAGGCGGCTGGCGCCGTCCTTCTGCCAATGGGTGATATTGCCGCGCGCGGTGCGGGTGAAATCGGCCAGCATCGCCGCGACGCGGGCGCGGGTCTCGCGCAGATGGCCGTCGCGCAGGTAAAGCTGGAGGGTAAAGCCCAGGCGGACCAGCGGCTTGCCGGTCTGCCGCGCGCCTACGACCATCCGGTCGAGGTTCTGGTAGTCGTTCGTTTCGTCCATCGTCCGCAATCCCCGATGCCGGTTTCGGCCTGTTGGTTCCCGGTGGTTCGTCCCGTCCCGTCACACCCCGCCCGTCACGCCTCGGGGACGCCGCCCGATCCGGCTCCCGGCGGCGGGGTCATGGTGCCGAGCACGACGACACCGCCGACCGCCGCCGTGGCAAGCCCGCCGGCCGCCACGCCCGCCCCGCAGACCACCGTCGCGACGCAGGCCACCGCCGCGCCGACACCCAGCACGACCAGGGCTCCCGCGCCGACCGCCGCCCAGTTGATGCCCCAGCCCTCGTCCTCCTGCGCGGCAGGGGCGGGCACGGGACGGGGGGCCGGAACCGGCTCGGGCGGCGGGGGCGGATCCCAGCAGAAGGCGCAATCCTTCCCGACATCGACGATCTCGTATTCAATGCCGAGATCATCGGCCGCATCCGAATATTTCCCGCCAGGCAACTGGTTCCTGTTCAGGCTGTCGCCGGGGAATTTCATCTCGATCATCCGGGTCGGATTGCCGCGCCCGTCGGTCAGGATCACATCCGGCCGGATACCGCCGCCGGGGGTGATCGGGTTGCTGGTCGGAGCGTCGCCCGCCCGGTTCCTGATCACCTCCCAGCCGTTCTTTCCCTCCTGCATCGAAACCTCGCGCCACCAGGGGCTGTCGGGCTTCGGATAGTCGCCGTCGTAGAACTTGTCTCTGATCTTGTTGGCCACACAGTTCTGGAACAGGATCGCATTGCGGCATTCGCAGGCGATCTCGCACAATTCCTTCAGCCAGTCCTCCATGTCGAGAGGGGCCTGCTGCTCGCCCCCGACCGAGACGGTGTTGCCCTTGTTCATCATCATCTTGTCGGACAGCCGGCAGGCCGGCTCGCCCTCGATGAACACATCCGCCGACCAGCTGAGCCAGGTGGCGCGGTGCTGGTTGACGCCCGATTTGACCCCGCCGCCCTTGCCCGGCTCATCCCCGTAGGAAATGCTGAACTCCGAGGGTTTGATCGCGCAGCTGAACCCGCCGTCGGCCGAGACGGTCTTCGACCCTTTCGCCAGGTCGCGCGACCAGGCGATGTTCACATAAGGCACGGGATAGCCGCCCTTGCCCGGCGTCAGACAGACATCGGGCAGCGTGCAACGCACGAATCCTTCCGACCCCTTGTGGCAGAGCGAAAGGCCGTTGACGTTGATGGTGATCGTCATCAGTTCAGCTCGATCGTCGCCGCATCCATGACGATCGGCCCGTCGGCCAGAACCGTGACCCCCGCCCCCTGCGCGCGGATCGTGCCGTCGTCGCGCACCGCGACGCGGGCCCGGCCGGTGTCGATGACGAAGGCGCCTTCCCGCGGGTCATAGCGCGCGACGGACATCAGCCGGCGCAGCTGGCGGATCTCTTCGGCGGAAAGCGGCGGAACCACCTCTTCCGCGCGCTCTGTCGTCACCTCGCGTTCGAGCCTGCTCATCCGACCTGTCCTTCTGCACCATAAGCGACAAGGCCCCGCCGGTTCCGGGGCCGGCTGATCATTCCGAACCGCCCAGACCTTCCCAGATGTCTTTCGCGGTTCCGGCAATGGCGGCCTGTCCCTCTTCGGACAGGATCTCCTGCGGCATGAAATAGTCGCGCACCCATTCGCTGCCCCCGACCCGGACCGAGACGCTGTAGCCCGCCTCGCCCATCGACAGCATCCTGAAGCCGCCCCGCGCCAGCCAGCCGGAGCCGCGCAGCGCCTGGTTCAGCGCCCGCTTTCCCAGCGTCTCGGCGGCGCCCTGTCCGGGCAGATCGCCGGATTTCAGCACGATGTAACAGATCGAGCCCCAGTCCGGCCGCGTCGGCGTGCCGCCCCCCGCCACATCGAGATAAAGGTCGATCGACGACCCCGGCGGGCCGATGTAGCGGCTGGTGACGGTGTAGTTCCAGCCGGCATCGGGATGATAGACGTAAAGCATCCCCGGCGGCAGAGCGAGACCTGTGCCATAGGTGCGGATATTGAACTGCACGCGCACCGGCTGTCCCGTCGAAGAGACGAAGGCCGATCCGACCGCATAGTTCCTGATGTCGCGCAGCTGGATGCCGTCGGCATCCCGCCCTGCCCCGCCCTGGCTGCGTTCGGCAAGGAATTCCTTCCAGCCGGCAGGCGAGGAGAAGTCGAAATCGGTTTTCGACAGAAAGGCATCCAGTTGCTCGCGCGTCAGTTCGACCATGGTCAGCCTCCCGTGCCCGCAGGGGCGAGCCATGCGGCGATCCCGGGCCAGGCGCCGCCAAGCGCCGCGACAAGCGCGGGATCGACCTGTCCGGGCGCGGGCCGCGCGGGCAGGCGGCGCAGCATACGGATCGCATCGGCGGAACTGATCGCCGGCAGGCGGGCGATATCCGCGCCCGCCGGATAGCAATCCCCGGCCAGCCGCGCCGGATCCTCCAGCGCGAGGTTGACCTGAAGGGTGGCCGTGCAGGCGGTATCGACCAGGCCCGCCCGACGCAAAGCCAGCACCCGTTCCGGCGTCACGGGGCATTGCGCCGCCATGGCCCCGGGCGTGACGGCGCCGCGCGCCACGGCGAGCTTGTCCGCAAGGCTCACCTCGCCGCCGCAATCGCCCGGGGCCGCGGCGCAGGCATCCGCCCCGCACCAGGCGACGAATGCCGCGCGGTTCGCGGCGTCGTCGCGGATCGGCAGCGCCAGCAGAAAAGCCGCGTCCGGCCGTTCGCCGGCGGCAGGCGTCCCCGACCAGACCGCAGCGCGCACGAAAGAGGCCAGCCCCTCGGGCAAAGGTTCACGCGCCGCCGCCAGGGCATCTCCGATTGCGGGATCGCCGGTGAAAAAGCCCCGGTCGCCCTGATCCGCGACCGCCGCCAGCGCCGCCAGTGCCTCTTCCCGGCCGCTCAGCCGCAGGACAAGCGAGGGATAGCCCATATCCATGGCGACCCGCGCCTTTTCCGCATCCGTCAGGCCCGGGGCTTGCGCAAGGCAGTCCGGCCGGAAGACGGCGACCAGTTGCCAGGGCGCGCCCGCCGCCAGCCCCGCCCCCTCGGGGGCGCAGGCCGCGGACGGCTGCCGCAGCGCCAGCCAGCCCGCAGCGGCCGCGACAACTCCGACAAGGGCAAGCGCCGGCACAACGGGGGTTCGATTCGCCATCTCCGCCGCCCCTCAGTTCATGTCGATCTGCGAGCCCCGGAGCCTGATATTCAGGCCCTGGATCAGGATATCGCCATTGCTTTTCATCAGCAGCCGCGAGGCGCCGCAGCGCAGATCTATTTCCTTCGCGACATGCATGTAGCGGCCGCCCCCCACCGTTTCGTAGCTGTCGGCCCCGACGCTGACGCCCGATTTCGCGCCGACGTTCAGCGTGTAGGAGGTGCCCACCGAGACAGAGGCGCTGTCGCCGATCCGCCGGCTCGACTGGGTGCCGATCTGTTCGCTCATCGACTGGGCGACGATCAGGCGGTAATGGCCGCGCGTCGCGTCCGGCGCCTCGGGCAACGTCACCTTGTAGGCAAGCTGCAACGGGCCCTCGTCGAAGGCCGCCATCGGGCGGGGGGCATTCAGCTGCACCTCCGCCATGCCGATCGCCGTCACCGCATTGCCGCCGATCTGGACATTCATATCCTTGCCTATTTCGGAAAACTTGCTGTTTCCGATGGATTCGACCTCGCTGACATCGACCCGTTTGGCGCGGTTGTTCCCGACATGGATGTCCTGGTCCTTCTGGGCATGGACATAGATCTTTTCCTGTCCCGCCTGATCCTCGAAGCTGACCTCGTTGAACCCTTCGCCCTGATGGGTGTCGGAGCGGAAGACGGATTTCGTCTTATGCCCCGGCAGGTCGTAGGGCACCTTCTGCCGCCCGTTGTAGACGCAGCCCGTGACCAGCGGCTGATCGGGGTCGCCTTCGAGGAATTCGACGACGACCTCCATGCCGATCCTCGGGACGACCATGCCGCCCCAGCCGTTGCCGGCCCAGGACTGGCTGACCCGGCAGCGCATCGAATGCGCCGAATGCCGGTCCCAGGGAAAGCGCACCAGGATCCGGCCGTATTCGTCGCAGTCGATCTCGCCCTCGCCGACCACCGTGGCGGTCTGCGGGCCCGGCATGACCGACAGCGGCGTCACCCGCGCCGGCGTGAAGGGCCGTTCTGCCGGGAACAGCCGGAAATGCCCGCGATAGCCCCCGTCCGACCGGCGGCCGCCGCCCGAGCGGTAATACTCGCCGTCGTAATGATGGTCGGCCCGCGTCACCAGCCAGGACCGCCCGTTCACTCCGGCATCGGGATGCTCGTCCAGCGTGAAGACCGTGCCCGGCGCCAGGCTCAGGCAGTCGCCGTCGGCGCTTTGCACCCCGTCGGACCCGCTCTCCTGCGTGCCGCGCAGCCGCGCCACGCCGCCGCCCGGCCCTTGCGCCGGATAGCCGCCCGGATAGTCGAAGCTCTCGATCCTGCCTTGCGCATAGCCATGCCCGGCCGATTGCTCGGCCAGCATCGCCGCGTCCGGCGTCCTGAAGTTGTAATCCGTCAGCGTCACCCGGCCCGTCGTCACCCGCCGCCCCGCCTGCCAGCGGGTGAAACGCTCCTCGGGCCGCTGATGGCTGCCGCCGAGCGCGCGGAAGGGCCGGCTGCCGCCGGGGGCCGCGCGGAAGGCCTCGGCATTGTCGGACAGCACCATGGTATGCCGGCCCTCTTCATGTTCAAAATGCCAGGAGATGCCGAAGCGCTCGGCCATCCGGCAGACGAAGGCGAGGTCGGTCTCGCGGTATTGCACGGTGTATTCCAGGGCGTCGTAAGCACCGGTCAGCCGCGACTCGACCGGAAAGCCCGCGTAATCGGCCAGCACCTCGGCGATGATCTCGGGCACTGTCTTGTCGTGAAAGATCCGCTGGTTGCGGCGGAGGGAGGCCAGCCAGAACCAGGGCCGCAGGATGAAGCGGTAATGCCAGGACCGCGTGCCGTCGGCCATATCGGCGACGCCGAGAAACTCCGCCTCCGCCACCACCCCGTCGAAGAAGCGCGGCCCGTGGGCGATGGTCCCGATCCCGACACAGGCATTGCGACCGAGACAGGCGTCAAGGTCCACCCCCTCGCCCGCCGACAGCGCCTCGACCCGGAACTCGCCCAGATGGTTGATCCCCTCGTCCCCGGCGAAACCGGTCAGAACCAGCGCATCGCCGCCAAGGGGAGAATGAAACCGCGCCATCCGGGTGGCTTGCGAGACAGCACTGGAAATGTTCACGGCAACAAACCCCGGACGAGACGGAAAACAACCAGAAGGACCTGTCCGAAAAGCTAGGTCGGTTCGCGCGGCAGGGCAAGACGGTTAAACGCCGCCCAGGCAAAGGCAGGCCTGGCAGGCGGTGGAAAGGGCGCGCACAGGCCGACCCGCTGTTGCCTGATGACGACGCGCTGCCGGGGGCCGGCCTTCCTCGCCGCCCCGGTTCAGGGGAAATCCCCCGGGCTGCCGCAGGACGGCCGGCGGCAGCCCGGGACGCTTTCGCGGCTCAATCGGCCAGGCGTGCGAGCCAGGCGTCGAGGTCGGCGGGCGACAGCAGCCGACGATCCGACCACAGCCGCAGCAGCAGATCCCCCGCCGCCAGATCCAGGCCTTCGGGGTCGATCCCCGTGACCCGCCAGCGCCCCGCCCCGCCCCCGGCGGCGGCGGCCAGCCGCGCGGGCAGGCCCCTGGCCGCGTTCAGCCGGTCGAGGATCGCCTCCTCGGCGGCCAAAAGCGGCTCTGCGCCGGCCAGATCGACCCCCAGGGCCGCCGCCGTCACCCGCGAGGCATTGCGCCCCGGACCGCCGTTGATCTGCAAATCCGCGATCTCCATCCGGTAGAGGATGGCGTCGGGCAGCGAGAGATACAGCTTCGCCTTGGGAAACCGCGCCAGATAGCGCCGCCGCGCCGCGAGGGCCGGCGCGCCCGACAGCCGGCTGGCCCGCCCGACCAGGGTCAGCCGGGGCCGGGTCAGCACATCCGCCCGTCCGAAGGCGGCCAGCGTCAGCGCGATCCGCGCATCCTCGGCCAGGTTGCGGGCATGAAGCGTCAGCCAGGCCGCGAAGAAGATCGGGCAGCCATCGGGCCCCGGCACGATATTGGTGATGGTCCCGTAGGGGAACCCGCCGGGATCGGTGGTCGACATGGCGGAGACGCCGGTCTGGTGCAGCAGGTCGCGCGCCACGCGCAGGGCTTCGAACGGCGCGCCGGCCGTTACGTCGATCTCGATGCCGCGCGGAGTGATGGCCTGCGGCAGGATCGGGGGGGACAAGGACATATCCCTGACTCCAAAGGATCGGAAGTCGTCTCGGTGCTGGCTCGGCCGCGCGAGGGGCCGATGACGGGCTGCGAACCGGGGGGACGATAGCCGCACCGCGCCGCGCCGGAAAGCAGGTAGTTGAAGGAAAGCGCCGGGGCTGCTAACTGCGCCGGGACCCCGTCGCCAGCCGGCCCCGCCCTTTGCGGAGCCATCGCGCGCCCCGGATGCATCCGTGGTCGAACCCACCGCCCGCGCGCCGCAGTCGGCCGGGCGATTGCCGGACGGAATTTCCGATGAAGATCATATTGCGCCGCATCTGGCGGCTGGCATGGCTTGCGGCCTCGGGGCCGGGGGCCTGGAAGGGGCTGCTGACCTATGCCGTCGTCCTGGGGCTGCGATTCGCGAGCGTCTGGATCTCGATCCGGCTGATCGCCTGGAGCAAGGTCTTCTACGACGCGCTCGAACAGATGGACGCCGCCGCCGCGCTGCACCAGATCGGCGTCTTCGCGGTGCTGACGGGGCTGTCGGCGGCGACCTGGCTGGCGGGGGACTGGCTGCGCAAGCGGCTGCTGCTGCGCTGGCGCGAAAGGCTGACGGCGCGAGCGCTCGACCTCTGGGTCGGAGGGCGGGCCTATTGGGCCTTGCGGCCCGGATTCGCCGCCCGCCCCGTCGACAACCCCGATCAGCGCGTGGCCGAGGATTGCCGGCTGTTCGTCAACCGCCTGCTGCTGGAGACGCTGGAGCTGATCGCGAACATCGTGGCGCTGGTGTCCTATGTGGCGTTGCTGTGGTCGCTGTCGGAATTCGCGCTGTCCTTCACCCTCGCGGGCGTGGCGGTGGAAATCCCGCGCTATATGGTCTGGGCGGCCTTCCTTTACGTCGCGATCTCGTCGCTGGCGACGCATCTGCTGGGGCGTCCGCTGAAGGGGCTGATCTTCGGACAGGAAAAGCGCGAGGCCGATTTCCGCCATGCGCTGATCCGGCTGCGCGAGGATGCGGGCGCCATCGCCCAGGCCGGGGGCGAGCCGGCGGAGCGGCGGCGGCTCGACCGGCTGTTCGGCGCGATCCGGCAGAACTGGCACCGGCTGATCCGGGGCGAGCTGATGCTGGGCCTGTTCTCGCGGCCCTATTTCCAGACGGTGCTGCGCATTCCAACCTTTCTGGCGCTGCCGGCCTATTTCGCCGGGGCAGTGACGCTCGGCGGGCTGATGCAACTGGCCGGGGCGTTTTCCAACGTCACCACGACGCTGAGCTGGTTCATCTTCTCCTATCGCGAACTGGCGGAATTCGTCGCGGTCTCGGAACGGCTGGACGGGTTGTTCGCAGCAGCCGCCGCCCCCGGACGCCGCCCCGAGGCGCCGCAGGAGGTGGCACTCGCCCCCGCGCCCGACGGGCATCTGCGGCTGGAGGGGGTGGCGCTTTCCACCCCCGACGGGCGGGCGCTGACCCCGGTTCCCGATACCGATGCCGCCCGGGGCGAGGTGCTGTGGCTGACCGGCGCCTCCGGCCAGGGCAAAAGCACGCTGCTGTCGGCGCTGGCGGGTCTGTGGCCCTATGGCCGGGGGCGGATCGGCCTGCCGGCGGGCCGCATCGTCTTTCTGCCGCAGGACCCCCGCCCCTTCCCCGAGGGGCTGTTCGCGGCGGCAAGCTATCCCGAGCCGGTCGAAACCTTCGGCGAGACGGCGGTCGCGCAGGCGCTGGCGGATGTGGGGCTGGGCCATCTTGCGGCGGACATCGCCCTCGACGCGCTGTCGGGGGGCGAGCGTCAGCGGCTGGCACTGACCCGCGCGCTGCTGATCCGGCCCGACTGGCTGGTCATGGACGAGGCGACGAGCGCGCTGGATGCAGAGGCGGAAAAGGCTCTGTTACGGCTGATCCGGGACCGTCTGCCGAAGGCGGGGGTGATCTGCGTCGCCCATCGTCCGCCGACCGCGCTCGGCCCGTATAGGGAAATCCGTATCGGCTTATCGGGCTGGAAACCCGGCCCTTTCGGGGGCCGGGTTTCGACGCTCAGCGGATCAGAACCGCGCGGTCACCCCGGCGACGAGGGTGCGCCCGCGTCCGGTCTGCGCCGAATAGCCGCCATAGCCCGAACCGGCATAGCCGTATTGCTTGTCCTCGACGTTCTCGACCGAGAAGAAGGCCTCGATCCGGTCGTTGACCGCATAGCTGCCGTAGAGGTCGACCAGCGTATAGGATTCGGTCCGGGCCCAGGTGCCCATGCCGCTGGCCTCTTTGCCGGGGCCGACATGGCGAATCTGGCTGCCGAGCGTCAGCTTTTCGCCCAACAGACGCAGACCGATGTCCAGCGTCGCCACCTCGTCGGGCTGGATCGAGGCCTCGCCATTGCCCCAGCCCGCGCCGTCGCCGATCGGCTGATCGGTGTGGGAATTCGAGTAGGACAGGTTCACATAGGCGATGCCGGCGTCATAGCCGCCCTCGATCTCGATCCCCTCCATCCGGGTGGTGCCGGGGGTATTGACCCACATCGCGGTCGAGCCGCGGCCCGGAACGTCGACGAAATCGTTGACGATGAAGTTGCCGATCCGGTTGCGGAAATAGCCGACCTTCAGCCGCGCCTTGTCGCCCTCGCGCAACAGCCCGTCCTTGCGGAAGTTCAGGCCGAGGTCCACGCCCTTGCTGGTTTCCGCCTCAAGGTCGAGGTTGTTGGCGACACCGCTGCCCGTCCCGTCGCCAAGCGGCACCAGCGAGAAGAAGGCCTCTTGCGTGGTGGGCGGGCGGAAGGTGTGGGAATATGTGGCGTAAAGCTCCAGCGCCTCCGTCGCCTGGAAGGTCACGCCGATGCGCGGCAAAAGCTTGCCGCCGTCGCGGGTCACCCATTCGTCGCCGCAGGTCGCCCCGACAGGGCAATCGCCCTGGCCGCCCGAATATGCCGGGCGATAGCCGTGCAGCCGCCAGTGGTCGTAGCGCAGCCCGCCGTTGATCGCGAACCGCCCCAGATCCAGCACCGCGTCGCTGTAAAGGCTGGCCTTGTCCAGATTGCCGGGGAAGTTGCCGCCGCGCCGGTTATGCGCCCTGAAATCGGTGCGGTTCCAGCTGAAGCCGTATTCCAGCGCCAGCGGATGGCCGGCGAGGCTGGCCGTCGCGCGGTTGGTGACGCTCAGCCCGGTGGTGACATCCTCGGTGCTGCGCCCGGCATAGCTGCCGGTGGCGCCGAGGTAGTTCAGCGCGGTGTCGTTGCGCCAGATGTCGACGTCGAGGTTCACCCACTGGCTGCCGGGGGTATAGTCGTAGCCCGCCGTCCAGCTGCGGTTCTCGATGTTCCAGCGGTAGCTGGAGTTCTGGAAGGTGTTCTCGTAATCGCGGTAGCCGAGGCTGAACTTGTGGCGGGCGTTCGGCGTGATCTCGATCTTGGCGAGCGAGCCTTTGGGGGCGTTGGTCGAGCCGCGCCCCGAACTGGCGTCGTTCAGAGGCTCGCCCCCGCCGGTGTCGTAATTGCCCTGGCCGGTATAGGCGGTGCCCAGCACATAGGCGATCTCGCCCTCGCCGTCCCAAAGGCCGCGATACCTTTGCGCGAAGGCGATCATGCCGGATTTGTTGTAGCCGTTGTCGCCGAATTTCAGCCGGGTCATCACGCCGATGTCGCGCCCCTCGCGCAGCACGTCGTCGACCCCGATGGTGCGGAAGTTCGCGGCCCCGCTGAGGGTGCCCGAGCCTTCGGCCCCCGCGACCGGGCCGCGCACCACATCCACCCCCGCCAGCAGTTCGGGCTGGACGTAAAGCATCGACCCGCCCGACCCTTCGTGGCCGGCGATGTTGCGGAAGGTCTGCGGCACGCCGTCGATCATCGCATTGACGCGGCCATAGCCGCTCATGCCCCGGATGTTCACCTCGATGCCCGGCTGGTTCGACTGCTGGCGGGTGAAGACGCCGGGGGCGGTGCGCAGCGCGCCCTGCGGATTGCCGGACTGGCGGGTCTGGATATCCTCGGCGTCGCTGGAGCTGACCGGCGCGGGCGTCGACCATACGGCATCGCCCTGAACGCCAAAGCCCGGCTGGCCGCCGTTCAGCAGCAGCGGGTCGAGCACGACCGTCTTGTCCTCCTCCGTCTGGTCCTGTGTCGCGGTGGTCTGGGCGTGAAGGGAAACCGGCAGGGCCACCAGCGCGGTGGTCAGCAAAAGCCGGGCAAGGCGCAGGAACGCGCCTGTGTCACATGACATCTCTGTCTCCTCGTCGATCTTGGGAAATGCGACATTTCCCTTGATCGCCCAAGGCACCGGGATACCGGCGCGAGCTGTCTCGGATCGTCGTGCGCCGCGGTGCGAAAACACGCGGCGCGGGTCTTTTATGCCCCCCTGACCCGCACGGCAATCGTGAAGGCGCGGGAAAGGCGCATGTCTGTTACATTTTTGCCCGCGCGGAGCTAGATCCGCGTCGGCCCGCCGATCGAGGCGATCCAGGCATGCAGACCCGCCCGGTCCGTGATCCGTTGCGGCAGCCAGATCCGGGCCACCGCAGCCTCGCCCGCGAGGTCCAGCCCCTCGGGGTCGATGGTCGTGACCCGCCAGCGTCCGCGCACGCCGCCGGCGCGTTCCGACAGCGGACCGATCAGCCGCTTGTCGGCGTTGATCCGGGCGATCTCGGCCTCTTCATGGCGCATCAGATCCTCGGCGCCGGTCAGGTCGATGCGCAGATCGTCGGGCGTCAGCAGGTCGGTGTTGCGCGCGGGGCCGCCATTCAGATGCAGCCCCTCGACCTCGACCCGGAAGAACCGCGTGTCGGGCAATGTGGTATAGGTCGCGGCCTTGGGAAACCGGCGGCGATAGCGCGCCCGGGCGGCCGGCAGATCGGCGGCCGCCAGCGGCAGGGCGCGGCCGACCAGCGTCAGCCGCCGCTCGTTCAGCACGTCGAGCCCGTTGACCTGGGCCAGCGTCAGCGACACCCGCGGATTGGCAAGGATGTTGCGCGCATGGAGCGACACGCCGGCGGCATAGAAGACCGGCAGCCCCTGCGGCTCGACCGAGAGATTGGTCATCGTGCCGTAGGGATAGCCGCTGGTGGTGTCCAGCGTGGCGAGCGCCGCCATCCGCGAGGTGCGCAACAGGTCGCGCGCGATCTGTCTGGCGTCGAAGGGCGCGCCGGCCGCGGGGTCGATCGGCCGGGCGCGGGGGGTGATGACATGGGCGGTCATGCTCTCGTCCTTCGGATCGGGAAAGCTGGCCGACGGGCTGGCGATGAGGGGTCGGCCGGATCATAGCCGCAGGGGGCGAGGCCGCCAAGGGGCAGAGACCCCGACCCGAAATGTTTCGCGCGCGAAACATTTCGGGGGACGGCGCCGCACCACCCGCGCGTCCCCCCTTTCAGGATACGGCGCCCAACACCAGCCGGTCCTCTCCGGCGCGCGCCGGGTCGATCCGCGCATAGCTCAGCCGTCCCGTCGCCCAGGCCCCGGTGTCGAGCGCGATCCGCCCGCCTTCGGCAAGGGCCGTTTCGCGGATCACATGGCCATACGCGACCCACAGTCCGTCGGGCCGCGCATGGCGGGTGAAATCGCCATGACCCCATTGCAGCACCCGCGCCCCCTGGATCCCCGGCGGAAGGGCCGGATCCATCCCGGCATGGGTCGCGACCAGATCGCCGCTTTGCCACCACAGCGGCAGGCCGCGCAGCCAGGTCTCAAGCCCCGCATCCATCGCGGCGCGCAGCCGGTCGCGCAGGGCGGGCGCATCCTCCCCCCGGGCCGGAAAGACGCCAAAGCTCGCCAGGGTCCCGAACCCGCCATGGGCGAGCCAGCCCTGCCCCGCTTCGGGCGCGTCGAGAAAGGCCAGCAGCATCGCCTCGTGATTGCCGGCAAGGCAAACGGCGCCGCGCGCCTGTTCCGCCCGCAGCCGGCGCAAGACGCCGGCGCTGTCGGGTCCGCGGTCGATCATATCGCCCAGGCAGATCAGACGGGTCTGCGGAAACGCCTCCGCGCGCAGGGCCAGCAGAAGGTCGAGCAGATCGGCCCGGCCATGGATGTCGCCGACAAGGCACAGGGCCTCGTCGGGAGAGGGCAGGGCCGGGAAGGGAAGGGAAGGATCGGGCGGGCGGGTTTCGGCCCCCGGCCGCCACCCGGACCATTTCGCCCCAAACCATTTCGCCATCGCGAAGCCCATCCGATCCGCCACCCCGTCCATGCCGCATCCGCGAAACTATCCGCCGCCCCGCCGCCGGGCAAGCGCGCCCGCACCTAGGGGCCGACATGTTCGCCGGACCGATGCCGGCGGCACAGGCGCGGGGCAGGGGGGGCGGGCTGGCATTCGCCGCCGCCATCGCCTAACAGTCGGGGAGAAAACGCAAGCCCGGCAACCCAAAGGGATCCGCGATGCGCACGGCTCTGGTCACCGGATCCTCCGGCTTCATCGGCTTTCACCTCTGCCGGCGGCTGCTGGCCGACGGGTTCCGCGTCGCGGGAATCGACAACCTGTCCGATTACTACGACGTGACGCTGAAGGAACGGCGGCAGGCGATGCTGATGCAAAGCCCCGCCTTTTCCACCGTCACCGACAGCGTGGAATCCCCCGGCCGCCTGCGCGCCATGTTCGACGAACACCGCCCCGAGATCGTCGTCCACCTTGCCGCCCAGGCCGGGGTACGCTGGTCGATCGAGAACCCGCGCGCCTATCTGGAAAGCAATATCGCCGGCAGCTTCGAACTGCTGGAGGCGGCGCGAACTTTCCCTCCGGCGCATATGCTGCTGGCCTCGACCTCTTCGGTCTATGGCGCGAACACCGAAATGCCCTATGCCGAGGTGCAAAGGGCCGATCACCAGATGTCCTTCTACGCCGCGACGAAAAAGGCGGTCGAGGCGATGTCGCATTCCTATGCGCATCTTTTCGGCCTGCCGGTGACGATGTTCCGGTTCTTCACCGTCTACGGTCCCTGGGGGCGGCCCGATATGGCGCCGTTCAAATTCACCAAAGCGGTACTCGAAGGCCGGCCGATCGACGTCTACAACCACGGCGACATGCGGCGCGATTTCACCCTTGTCGACGATCTGGTCGAGGCGATCCGCCGACTGATCGACGTGGCCCCGGTGCGCCCCGCCGACGGCCTGGTGCCCGAGGGCGACAGCCTCTCGCCGGTCGCGCCCTGGCGGGTGGTGAACATCGGCCGCGACCACCCCGAGCAGCTGACCGATTTCATCGCCGCGATCGAGGCCTCGACCGGGCGCAAGGCGCAGCGCAATCTCTTGCCGATGCAGCCGGGCGATGTGCCCGCGACATGGGCGGATACGCGACTTCTGCGGCACCTGACCGACTATGTGCCGCAAACCGGCCTGGCCGAGGGGATCGAGGCTTTCGTTACATGGTATCGCGCCTATTATGGCGTCTGAACCGGGGCGGCACGGCCCCTGACGAAACCGTCCCCCGGGACGCGCGGCCGAAGGACCTGAAAGATGAAGATTGCCGTTGCGGGGCTGGGCTATGTCGGCCTGTCGAACGCCGTTCTGCTGGCGCAGCACCATCGGGTCATGGCCGTGGACATTTCCGCATCCCGCGTGGCGCTGGTCAACGAGCGCAAAAGCCCGATCGCCGATGCCGAGATCGAAGAGTTTCTGGCCACGCATGATCTGGACCTGACCGCCACCACGGATACGGCCGCAGCCTATACCGATGCGGAATTCGTCATCGTCGCGACGCCCACCAACTACGATGCGCAGACCAACCATTTCGACACATCGAGCGTCGAGGCCGCGATCCGCGCGGTGATGGCGGTCAACGAAACCGCGACCATCGTGATCAAATCGACGATTCCCGTGGGCTATGTGCATGAGGTGCGCGAAAGGCTCGGCACGGAACAGGTGATCTTCTCGCCCGAGTTCCTGCGCGAGGGGCGGGCGCTTTACGACAACCTGCACCCCAGCCGGATCATCGTGGGCGAGAAATCCGAACGGGCCGATCGTTTCGCGGCGCTGCTGCTGGAAGGGGCGGTGAAGAAGGATGTGCCGCTCTTGTTCACCGGCCCCTCCGAGGCCGAGGCGATCAAGCTTTTCGCCAATACCTTCCTGGCGCTGCGCGTGGCCTTCTTCAACGAACTCGACAGCTATGCGCTGAGCCGCGACATGGACAGCCGCGAGATCATCGACGGCGTTGGCCTCGATCCCAGGATCGGGTCGCATTACAACAATCCCTCCTTCGGCTATGGCGGCTATTGCCTGCCCAAGGACACCAAGCAGTTGCTGGCCAACTACGCCAATGTGCCGCAGAACCTGATCGCGGCGGTGGTCGACGCCAACCGCACCCGCAAGGATTACCTGGCCGACCGCATCCTCGCCGCCCGGCCGAAGGTCGTGGGCATCTATCGCCTGGTGATGAAGGCGGGGTCGGACAATTTCCGGCAAAGCTCGATCCAGGGCATCATGAAGCGGATCAAGGCCAAGGGGGTCGAGGTCGTGCTTTACGAACCCGCGCTCGCCGAGGACAGCTTCTTCGGCAGCCGGGTGATCCGCGATCTGGGCGCCTTCAAGGCGATGTCGGATCTGATCGTCGCCAACCGCCGCACCGAAGACCTGGCCGATGTGGCGGACAAGGTCTTTACCCGCGACCTGTTCGGTTCGGACTGAGGGGCCGCGACCTCTCCGCGATCCCGGCCATTGCGGCGATCCGGGCGGGCCTCGCGGAGGCCATCGCATTTTTCGTGCCCGTCCCCAGGCGAAAGTCCGCCCTGATTTTGCCGCAATCAAACCTTAATCAAGACACAACCTCTGGTTTAGTGTTAACCTGTCGTTCAGTATTTTCATGTCATGCTTCCCCTCAGGACGGGTTCCGTGGCGCCGCTGCGTCGTTCCCCGCCGGAACAGAAGGACAGGCCGGAATGCTCTTCACGCTCACCCTCGTGCTTTACGTCGCCATCGCCCTTGTCGCCATGGCCATGTCGCTGCTCGAAAGCCTCGGCAATCCGGTCAAAAGCCTGCTCGGCATCCTGGCCAGCCTTGCCTGGCCGTTGCTGGTGCCGGTGATGATCCTGGCAATTCTGTTGCAGTCGCGTCGTCCCGTCGCCCCGGCGGGTCCGGCCTTTGTCGCCCGCCCGATCATCCGCCGCAACACAGCCGAAGTCTGAGACGGATCAGGGCGCGCGCGTTTGCGCGAAGCCCTTTCGCCGGTCAGCGCTTCTTCAGCCAGCCGAGGAAGGCCGCATCCGCCGACCGCAGGCGCGGCCGGCCCGAACGGTTCCACATCTCCCGCCAGTCGGATTCCAGCGCGTAGATGTCCCAGCCCGGCATCATCGCCCGCGCCGCCTCGATCGTGGCGGGTTTCAGCACCGGCCCCGCGCCGGGTGCCAGGATCACCGCATCGCGCCGGCTGACGAGAAGGATGTCGCCAGGCTCTTCCCGCAAGGCGTAATCGGGCAGATGATCGGTGGCGATCATGTCGCGGATCATCTTGCGAAACACCCTGAGCGGACTGGCGGACCCAGATTTCTCGGCGAGCACCGCCATCGAGACGCGCCATTCCGGCTGGCGGCCGCAATGCTTGCGGGCAAGTTCGTAGACGCGACGCTCCAGCGGCTTGCGCAGGCGGAAGTAATCGCGGCTCAGCGTCAGCACCGATTTCGACAGGACCGCGCGGAACAGCCAGTCCGACAGGGTGATGGCGACCTGCACCATGCGGCCCCCCCTGGTCGCGCGGAGGATCTGCCAGCTTTCGATCAGGCCGAAACCGGTGGTCACCTCGGCCCCGCCGTCGGTGACGATATTGGTGGTGATCCGCGTGCCCGCCAGCCGCTCGAAGGCCTCGCGCAGGCGGGCATAGCCATCGCCGGAGGTCTCGCGATTGGTGGCGACCAGCAGGTCGTGCGCGGTCAGCCGCAAATGGCGCGAAACCTCGCGCCCGGCATTCACCGCCGCCATCAGCTGACTGATGCAATAGATCAGGATGTCCTTGTCGAACAGCGTGGCGAGACCTTTGACCGAGGGCACCACGGTGATCTCGGTGCCGTTGCGGGCATAGGACAGGATGCGCCGGTAGGGCCGCGTCGACAGCGAGAAGATCGGATGTTCCATGCTGGCCATGTCATCCTTGGGCAACACGTCGAGCAGGTCGCAGATGAAGAATCCGCGCTCCGCCTGTCCGTCGGGCAGCCATGCGCCACCCTGGCCGCCTGTGATGGCCGTCATCGCCTGTCCTTCCGCTCGAATCCCGCTTGGGTCGCCGGCTTTGCCGGTCTTTGCCGTCGCGGGGGGCCGCCTCTGGCCCGTCGCCCCCTTCGGGGAGGGCGTGCCGAAGC
>JAATGA010000194.1 GCA_015654855.1 Rhodobacterales bacterium | reverse complement strand
TGGCGGATCGTCCGTCATCGCGGCGGGGATCACGGTCGGAATGCTGCTCGCCATGACCCGCTCGCGTCCGCAGGGGCAGATGGGCGACATCCTGTTCCGGGGCAGGGGGCGCTGATGGCGAAGGCGCCGCTTCTGCTGATCGCGGCCGGGGGGACGGGCGGGCATATGTTCCCCGCCCAGGCCCTGGCCGAGGCCATGGTGCGCAAGGGCTGGCGGGTGAAGCTGTCGACCGATGCACGGGGCGCGCGCTATACCGGCGGTTTCCCGCATGTGGTGCAGGTGGAGCAGGTGGCCTCGGCCACTTTCGCGCGGGGCGGGGCGGCGGCGAAGCTCGGGGTGCCCTTCCGTATCGTCGGCGGCGTTATGGGAGCGGTCGGGCAGATGCTGCGCGACAAGCCAAAGGTCGTCGTGGGCTTCGGCGGCTATCCGACCATTCCGGCGCTGGCGGCGGCGACGATCCTGCGGTTGCCCCGGATGATCCACGAACAGAACGGTGTTCTGGGCCGCGTCAACCGCGCCTTCGCCAGACGGGTGAACGCGGTCGCCTGCGGCACCTGGCCCACCGCTTTGCCGCAAGGCGTCGAGGACACGCCCACCGGCAACCCGGTGCGCGGCGCGGTGCTGGAGCGCGCGGGCGCCCCCTATATCCCGCCGGGCGATTACCCGATGAGCCTTCTGGTCTTTGGCGGCAGCCAGGGCGCGCGGATATTGTCCGACACCGTTCCCGCCGCCGTCGCGGCCCTGCCCGAGCCGATCCGGTCCAATATCCGCGTGGCGCAGCAGGCGCGCGAGGAGGATCTGCCCCGCGTGGCCGAGGCCTATGCCGCCGCCGGCATCCCGGCGGAGGTCGCGCCCTTCTTCGCGGACATCCCCCGCCGCCTGTCCGAGGCGCAGCTTGTCGTCAGCCGCGCCGGCGCCTCGTCGGTGGCGGACATCTCGGTGGTGGGCCGCCCCTCTATCCTGATCCCCTTCGCCGCCGCCACCGCCGATCATCAGACCGCCAATGCCCGTGGTCTGGTCGAGGCTCAGGCGGCGATCCTGATCCCGGAATCCGCCCTTGACGCGGCCACGCTGTCCAGCCACATCGCGGCGGTGCTGAGCCAGCCGGGCGCCGCCCTGCGGATGGCGCAGAACGCGCTGCAACAATCGCGCCCCGATGCGACCGAACGTCTGGTCGCGCTGGTCGAGAGTCTGGTGAAGGACAAGTGACATGAATGCGACCAAACTGCCGCTGGAACTGGGGCCGATCCACTTTGTCGGGATCGGTGGCATCGGCATGTCGGGCATCGCCGAGGTGCTGATCACCCTCGGCTATCGCGTTCAGGGATCCGACTCCAAGGCGTCGAAGATCACCGACCGGCTGGTGAAGCTGGGCGCGACATTCTTCGAGGGGCAGAGAGCCGAGAATATCGGCGACGGCGTGTCGGTCGTCGTGATCTCTTCCGCCATCAAGAAGGGCAACCCGGAACTGGAAGAGGCACGCCGCCGCAAGCTGCCCGTCGTCCGCCGGGCCGAGATGCTGGCCGAACTGATGCGCCTGCGGTCGAACATCGCCATCGCCGGCACCCATGGCAAGACGACCACGACGACCATGGTGGCGACGCTGCTCGACAAGGGCGGCTTCGACCCCACCGTGATCAACGGCGGGGTGATCCACGCCTACGGCTCGAACGCGCGGGCGGGCGAGGGCGAATGGATGGTGGTCAAGGCGGATGAAAGCGACGGTTCCTTCAACCGCCTGCCCGCGACCATCGCCATCGTGACCAACATCGACCCCGAGCATATGGAGCATTGGGGCACCATCGAGAACCTGCGGAAGGGTTTCCTCGATTTCGTCTCGAACATCCCGTTCTATGGCCTGGCGGTGTGCTGCACCGACCACCCGGAGGTTCAGGCGCTGGTGGGCCGGGTGGCCGACCGCCGCGTCACCACCTTCGGCTTCAACGCCCAGGCCGATGTGCGGGCGGTGAACCTGACCTTCAGGGCGGGCGTCGCGCATTTCGATATCCGCCTTCAGGCCGAGGGCGATGCGATCGAGGGGTGCACCCTGCCGATGCCGGGCGACCACAACGTCTCGAACGCGCTTGCCGCCGTGGCGGTGGCGCGCTTCCTCGGCATGAAGAAGGAAGAGATCCGCGAGGCGCTGGCGGGCTTCGGCGGCGTGAACCGGCGGTTCACGCGGGTGGGCGTGGTCAACGGCGTGACGATCATCGACGATTACGGCCACCATCCGGTGGAGATCGCGGCGGTGCTGCGCGCCGCCCGTCAGGCCGTGGCCGACACGCCCGGCGCGCGGGTCATCGCCGTGCATCAGCCGCACCGCTATTCCCGCCTGTCGAACCTGTTCGACGATTTCTGCACCTGTTTCAACGAGGCCGATGTGGTCGGCATTTCCGAGGTTTATGCGGCGGGCGAGGACCCGATCCCCGGCGCCAGCCGCGACGACCTGGTGTCGGGGCTGATCGCGCATGGCCACCGCCATGCCCGCGCCGTGATCGACGAGGCCGACCTTGCGCGGCTGTTCCGCGAGCAGACCCGGCCTGGCGACATCTTCGTCTGCCTCGGCGCGGGGACGATCTCGGCCTGGGCGAACAATCTTCCCGCCCGACTGATGGGTAAGGCTGCATGATCGCGCCCGCCGCCCGATCCGAGGCCGCCGCCGCATTCGGCGGTGCGAGGGCGCACGGACGGGTGACGGCGGGGGGCAGGGGATGAGCCTGCCGCTGATCCTTTCCGCGCTGTGGGTCGTGGCCGGTGCGGTGACGGCCATGCTGCCGATGCGGTATCAGATCGGGCCGGGCCTCTTGCTGCTGATCGCCGCGCCGGTGCTGATCGTCTGGATCGGCGTGGCGCATGGCTGGCCCTGGTCGGCCTTCGGCATCTTCGCCTTCGTCTCGATGTTTCGCAGGCCGCTCGGACATCTGGCAGGTCTCGCCCGTGGCGGATGGAAGAGGGCGGAATGATCGTGGTCGCGGCGAGCCTTGCCTGCCTGTGGCTGATCGGGGCGAACCTGGTGGCGATGCTGCCGACGCGCGATCATCACCAGACGGCGGCCTATGCGCTGATCGCGGTCGGGATTCCGATCCTGGGATTTGTCACCTGGCAGGCGGGGCCGTTCTGGGGCCTCGCCTTCTTTGCCTGCGCGGCGAGCATCCTGCGCTGGCCGCTGATCCGGCTGTGGCGGGCGATCCGGGGTTAAGGCCCGGCGCAGCCCCGAGGGCGGATCGTCCCGGCGAGGGTTGCGCCGCGGCGTGGATGCGCGCCATCTTGCCCCCGCGCCCGGCCTTCGGCAAAAGACGGATATGACCGATATTCCCACACCCCGTGGCGCGCTGACGCCGAACCGTTCCCTTGCCGAACTGACCTGGTTGCGCGTCGGCGGCCCGGCGGACTGGCTGTTCCAGCCGGCGGACGAAGAGGACCTAGCCGCCTTTTTGCGCGACCTCGACCCCGCCGTGCCGGTCTTTCCGATCGGCGTCGGGTCGAACCTGATCGTGCGGGACGGGGGACTGCGGGCCGTGGTGATCCGCCTCGGGCGGGGGTTCAACGGGATCGAGACCGTGGGGACCGAGGATGCGGGCGGCCAGGGGCGGGTCACCGCCGGGGCGGCGGCGCTCGACGCCCATGTCGCGCGCAAGGCGGCGGAGGCGGGGCTGGATCTGACCTTTCTGCGCACCATTCCGGGCAGCATCGGCGGCGCGGTGCGGATGAATGCGGGCTGCTACGGGTCTTATGTCGCCGATCACCTGGTCGAGGTGCGGGCGGTGACCCGCGCGGGAGGCATCGTGACGATCCCGGCGGCGGATCTGCATCTGGCCTATCGCCACTCCGACTTGGCTCGGGGCACGGTCATTACCAGTGCGACCTTCCGCGCCGCACCGGGCGATCCCGCGACGCTCGCCCTGCGGATGGACGAACAACTCGCCAAACGCGACGCCAGCCAGCCGGTCAGGGCGCGCACCGCCGGGTCGACCTTTCGCAATCCGGCGGGTTTCTCTTCGACCGGGCGGGCGGACGACACGCATGATCTGAAGGCGTGGAAGGTCATCGACAATGCCGGAATGCGCGGCGCGCAGCGCGGCGGCGCACAAATGTCGCCCCTTCATGCCAATTTCATGATCAATACCGGTGGCGCAACCGCCGCAGACCTGGAAGGTTTGGGCGAAGATGTGCGAAAAAGGGTTTTCGAGACGCAAGGTATTGCGTTAGAGTGGGAAATCATGCGCGTCGGCGAACCGGCGGCGGAATGACGCGGGGCGCACAGGTCCGGCGCAACAATAACAAGAAACCGGGGGAACCCCCGGACGAGGCAGTAAATGGCGGGCGCATCG
>JAATGA010000502.1 GCA_015654855.1 Rhodobacterales bacterium | reverse complement strand
GTTCTTCGTCAGGTTCAGATACTGACTGATAAGCGGCGGGATGATCACCCGCAGCGCCTGCGGCAGCACGATCAGCCGCATGGTCCGCCCCGGCCGGACACCGAGCGCAAAGGCCGCCTCGGACTGGCCCCGTGCGATGGCCATGATGCCGGATCGCACGATCTCGGCGATGAAGGCCCCGGTGTAAAGCGACAGCGCCAGCGTCAGCGCGGTGAACGGGTGTCCGACCAGGATCCCGCCCTGAAAGTTGAAGCGGGTCATCGTCGGCAGTTCCCAGTGCAGGCCAAGCGCCAGGAGCAGGGCCGAGACGGGAACGGCGATGATCAGCAGCGATTTCCACCAGGTCGTCGGGCGGACGCCGGTTTCCTCCTGCACCTTTGTGGCACGGCAACGCAGGCGACTGTCGACGAGGATGCTGGCGATCAGGACGCCGGCGACGGCGACAAAGGTCAGCCAGGGGGAGCCCAGGCCACGCTCCAGCACGGGTGCGGGGATATAGGCGCCGTTCTTGGTGATGGCGAGAGTGCCGTCGAGCAGCATCGAGGCGGCGGGCCGGATCCCGGCTGCCTCCATCTCGGGGGTCAGGCGGAAATCCTTCGCCTCGGGCATCATGTCCGCCAGGATCTCGAAAACGACGATGATCCACAAAAGCAGCGGCACGTTGCGGAAGATCTCGACATAGACGGTCATGATCCGCGAGACGAGCCAGTTGCTCGACAGGCGCAGCACGCCCGCGACGATGCCGATGAAGGTGGCGAGGATGCAGCCGACGAAGGCGACGAGCAGCGTGTTGGTCAGCCCGACCATCGCCGCCCGGAAATGGGTCGAGTCATTGGTATATGGGATCAGCCGCTGGCCGATGTCGTAACCCGCACGCTGCCACAGAAAGCCGAAGTTGAAGGTCCGGCCCATGTTGCGCAGGTTCGTGACCGTATTGTCCACAAGCCAGGCAACGCCCAGCAGGAACAGAATCAACACGACGACCTGAATCGTCAGCGATCTGAACCGCGTGTCGTAAATGAGCATCGAAAGCCGGAAGGAGCCCCCCGGCGACGCAGCAGATGCGTTCATGCAAATCCCCCTGTCCTGCGCTGGCCCCGGCTTTTGCCGGTGTGATCCGGGCGACCCCGTCGGTGCAGGTTTTTGGTTGTTCGGAACCCGAAAACGGACGGGCGCGCCAATGGCGCGCCCGCGATGGTCTTAACGGAAGGGCGGCGAGTAGAGCAGGCCGCCCTGGGTCCATTGCGCGTTCAGGCCGCGCGCCAGGCCGATCGGGGTGCCTTCGCCGATATTGGAGGCGAAGATCTCGCCGTAGTTGCCGACCGCAACGATGGCGCGCTTGGCCCATTCCGCGTCGAGGCCGATCATCGGGCCGAGGTCGCCTTCCAGGCCGACCAGGCGTTTGATTTCCGGGTCGGAGGTGGTGGTGCCGATTTCCTCGACGTTCTTCGAGGTCACGCCTTTTTCCTCGGCGGTGACCAGCGCGTTGAACGTCCAGCGGACGATATCGCCCCAGTTGTTGTCGCCATGGCGCACCAGCGGGCCAAGCGGCTCTTTCGAGATGATCTCCGGCAGGATGATGTGGTTTTCAGCATCCGCCAGGGTGGCGCGGCTGGCGGCCAGGCCCGAGGCATCGGTGGTGTAGGCGTCGCAGGCGCCGGCGACATACTGGCGCTGCGCTTCGGCATCCGACTGCACGGCGATGGGCGTGTAGGTCAGGTTGTTCGACTTGAAGAAGTCGGCGAGGTTCAGCTCGGTCGTGGTGCCGGTCTGGATGCAGACCGAGGCGCCGTCGAGTTCTTTGGCCGAGGAAACCCCGAGGTCTTTCTTCACCATGAAGCCCTGGCCGTCGTAGTAGTTCACGGCGACGAAATCGAACTTCAGGTCGGTATCGCGCGAGAAGGTCCAGGTCGAGTTGCGGACCAGCAGGTCGACCTCGCCCGAGGCCAGGACGGTGAAGCGCGTCTCGCCGGTGGTGGGGACGTATTTCACCTTGGCGGCATCGCCGAGGACGGCGGCGGCGACGGCCTTACAGATCGCCACGTCGAAACCCTGGTAGTTGCCGTTCGCATCCGGCGCGCCGAACCCGGTCAGGCCGACGTTGACGCCGCAGATCAGCTGATCGCGGTCCTTGACGGCCTTCAGCGTGTCGCCGTCGGCGGCCGCAGCGACACCCGCCAGCGCGGTGCCGGTCGCAAGGGCCGCGAGGAATACGGATTTCTTCATTCTTACCTCATCCTGAGTTTCCGTCCATTCAGGTCGGACGGGCTTTGTCTGACCCGCCAGAGCGGCGGGCTGGAAACTGCCGGAGATTTCTCCTGGTGCCCCCAATTTCTTCCGAAGCGCTTTGAAAGGTCAAGAGCATGTAACGGTATCAATAAAATACCTTTCCGACCAAGCTGTTAGAATGTTCAGCGCGTAAATTTAGCAACCACTGCACAAAAATAGTGCAGAATTGTCACCCGCACAATCCGAAGAATCGGCTGGCGTCCAGCAGCGCGGCGCGGCGCAGGGCGGCGGCTTCGGCGGCTTCTTCGTCGGCGCCCCATTCTTCGGCCTGCCAGTCCTCGTCGATGCGCGACAGATCCCAGGCCTCCTCGGGCGCGATCCGGCCCGCCGCTATGGCAAGCCCCAGGACGAGCGAGCCGGTGATCGCCACCAGATCGTGCAGCGCCGTCAGCCGGAACGGATCATGCCCCGCCACCCGATCCCTCAGCCGCGCGAGGCTGCCCTCCGGCTGGACCACCGGCATCAGTCCGGCGGTGACGACAAGCGGCGCGCCCTCGACCGCGATCCAGTCGAGCAGCGGGTCCCATGCCCGGACCTGTCGAGCGACCAGCGGCGCCGGCGCCTCGGCCCGGTAGCACAGCAGATCGGACCCGCCGAAGCCCGCGACCTCGACCACCACCGCGCCGTGCAGAGGCGCCACCTTGTCCAGCGCGGAATTGGCCATCCGCGTCATCGGCATCGTCTCGGGCCGGATCAGACCCTGCTGGGCGTCCCATTCGACGGCGATGGCCTGCGCCAGCGCCGGCTTCGGCAGGATCAGCGGGGTTTTCGCCGGCGTGCGGACGGGCCGTCCGTCCAGATGCACGGCAAAGCCATCCCCGGCCGGTTCGACCGTGGCGCAGGTCCAGAAACGTTTGGGGGCCCATTCGGCCATGCGATCACCTCGCCGGATTATGGCCGTCGCGGCGACCCGCGCCGCCCGGCGGTCAGTGCAGCTTTTCGAACGGATCGGCGGGCACGTCGCCCTCTTTCCAGTCGAGCATCCTCCACGTCCGCGCCATATGTTCGGGCAGCGGCGCGGTGAAGGTCATCCCGGCCCTGGTGATCGGATGTTCGAGCGTCAGGCTGCGGGCGTGCAGATGCAGCTTTTTCGAGATGTCTCCGCCGATCGCCGCCCCCCAGCCATCGCCCTGGTTTTCCTGCTCGGACCCGCCATATTTGCCGTCGCCGAGGATCGGATGCCCGATCTCGGCCATATGGGCGCGCAACTGGTGGGTGCGCCCCGTAATCGGCTCCAGCGCCATCCAGGACAGCCGGCTGCCCAGGAACCACAGCGTGAAGTAGTCAGTATGGGCGCGCTTGGCGTCGGGGTTGTCGGCCATCTGCGCGGGGTGGATACAGAGCATCTTTTCGCCCTCGCCGCCACGGCCGCGCCCCGGGGCCTTCATCAGGCCGAACTTGACCGAACCCTGGCGCGGGTTCGGCACACCGGCGACAAGCGCCCAATAGATCTTGCGCGCCGCCCGGTGACGCAGCGTTTCCGACAAGGCCCGCGCCACGCGGTCGGTCCGCGCCAGCAGCAGCAGACCCGAGGTATCCTTGTCCAGCCGGTGGACCAGCTTGGGCCGGTCCTTGTAGCCGAACTTCAGCGCCTCGGTCAGGCCATCGACATGCCGGTCACCCTGGCCCGACCCCCCCTGCGACGGCAGACCCGGCGGCTTGTTCAGGACGATCATATGCTCGTCCTTCCACAGAACCGCGTTCTGAATCATCTTTTCATCGGCGGGCGAGATGCCAGCCGCGCGCGGACGCGCCGGCGCCTCGGCATCGGGCAGCGGCGGGACGCGCACAACCATGCCGGGCGCGATCCGGTCCGCGGCCTTGGCCCGCGCGCCATCGACGCGCAACTGCCCGGTGCGGCACATCTTCTCGACAGCCCCTTGGGTGATCTGCGGGAACCGCCGCTTCAGCCAGCGGTCGAGGCGCTGTTCGCCCTCGTCCCCGGTGACGGTCAAAAGCTGGACGCCGCTCATATCAGGCTCCTTGCGAGGGTGGCGCCCAGGGCGACGGCGGCCAGCGACAGAAGGACGGATCCTAGGACATAGGCCCCCGCCTGCACCCCCTGCCCCGCCTGCGCCATCTTCAGCGCATCAAGCGAAAAAGCCGAGAATGTGGTGAACCCGCCCAGAACCCCGGTCATCAGCAGGGGCGCCAGATGCCCGCGACCCGCCAGCGCCACGTACAACACCCCGATGGCGAGGCTGCCCAGCACATTGATGGCCAGCGTCCCCCAGGGGGCCGGCACGACCTGATACGACAGGTAACGCAGCCCGGAGCCGATGGCCCCGCCGAGCGCGACATGAAAAACGGGTTGGAACATGGCTTTCCCTTCGGCTGGCGGCGGGAGAATGTCAACCGGGACGGTCAGTCCCCGCGACGCCTGGCGCGGAGTTTCTCGAAATAGTCGATGCGTTTCTTCAGATCGCGTTCGAAGCCGCGCTCGGGCGGGTTGTAGAAGACCGGGCGCTTCATATCCTCGGGGAAGTAGTTCTGGCCCGAGAACCCGTCCTCGGCATCGTGGTCGTAGGCATAGCCCGCGCCATAGCCGATGTCCTTCATCATCCGCGTCGGCGCGTTCAGGATATGCTTCGGCGGCATCAGGCTGCCCGTCTCGCGCGCGGCGCCGCGGGCGGCCTTGTAGGCGGTATAGGCCCCGTTAGATTTCGGCGCGAGCGCGAGGTAGATCAGCGCATTGGCCAGCGCCAGTTCGCCCTCGGGCGAGCCCAGGCGTTCATAGGTGTTCCAGGCGTCCAGACAGATGCCCTGCGCCTGCGGATCGGCGAGCCCGATGTCCTCGATCGACATGCGGGTGATGCGGCGGGCGAGGAAACGGGGATCCTCGCCCCCCTCCAGCATCCGGGAAAACCAGTAAAGCGCCGCGTCCGGGTCCGAGCCGCGCACCGACTTGTGCAGCGCGGAAATCAGATTGTAATGCTCTTACCCCGATTTGTCGTATTTCGCCGCCCGCCGCATCAGCCGCTGCGCGAGCTGCTCCTGGGTCAGAGGCTTCGCCACTTTCCAGGCGGCAATCTGTTCGACCAGGTTCAGCAGCGCCCGCCCGTCGCCGTCGGCCATGTCGACCAGTGCCTCGCGCGCCGTCCCGTCCAGCGGCAGGGCGCGGCCCAGTTCCTTTTCGGCCCGCTGGACCATGCGTTCCAGATCGGTGGGCGTCAGCCGCTCCAGCACGATGACCTGCGCCCGGCTCATCACCGCGGCGTTCAGTTCGAACGACGGGTTCTCGGTCGTGGCGCCGACGAGGAGGATGGTCCCATCCTCCATATGCGGCAGGAAGCTGTCTTGCTGCGCCTTGTTGAAGCGGTGGATCTCGTCCACGAACAGCAGCGTGCCCTGCCCGTTCTGCCGCCGCAGCCTCGCCGCCTCGAAGACTTTGCGCAAATCGGGCACGCCGGTGAAGATCGCGCTGATCTGCACGAAGGTCAGGTCGGTCTCCTGCGCCAGAAGCCGGGCAATGGTGGTTTTCCCCACCCCGGGCGGCCCCCACAGGATCAGCGACGACAGGCTGCCAGACGCCAGCATCGCGCCAAGCGGCCCTTCGTGCGACAGCACCTTTTCCTGGCCGATCACCTCGGCCAGGCTGCGGGGCCGCAAGCGGTCGGCCAACGGGCGCGGGCCCTGCGCGGCGGGCGCAGGGCCGGAGGTTTCGGGCGTGGGAGAGTCGAAGAGATCGGCCATGCGACGAAGATAAGCACAGGCGCGGATCAGTGAAAGGGCCAGAGGTGCGCGCCCTGCGACGATGGCGAACCGGGCGCGGTTCCCCGCGGCGCCGTTGGGGCTATGCCGCCCTTTCGACCTCGATCGTCAGATGCGACAGATCGTGGATATGCGCCAGCCGCGCGCGGTATTCGGCGGGCGGACGCGGATCGGGCGACCGGATCGCGACGATGGCGCCGTGGTGGCCCGGCCCGAGTTGCCAGATATGCAGATCGGTGATCTTGTCCGCGCCGGTCTCGATGGCCGCGCGGATTTCCTCGGGCAGATCCTCTTCGGTCGGAACGTAGTCGAGCAGAACCCGCCCGGTGTCGCGGATCAGCCCCCAGGACCAGCGCGCGATCACAAGTCCGCCGACGATCCCCATCGCCGGGTCCATCCAGTTCCAGCCGTATACGCTGCCCAGCACCAGCGCCGCGATGGCCAGAACCGAGGTCAGCGCATCGGCCAGCACATGCAGATAGGCTGCCCGCAGGTTGTTGTCGGTGACGTGGCTTTCATGTTCGTGCAGCGCCCCCCGGTGGTGCGCAAGGTCGTGGCCATGGTCATGGTCGTGCCCATGCGCCTCGTGCGGATGGCCGTGCCCATGGGCGTGGCTGTGCCCGTGGCCATGATGGTGCCCGTGAT
>JAATGA010000070.1 GCA_015654855.1 Rhodobacterales bacterium | reverse complement strand
GCAGCTTACGATACGGCGACTTCACCGCCTCGGCGGAGCGTTTCGCCGATTTCTTCGCCTTCTTCTGCTCATAACGAATGAGCGAGGATGCGGGACTCAATTTCCGGCGCTTTCCATTTTACGATGTTCCAGGACCTCTTCCGGCCATCCTAGCCGCATTTCCGGCACGGAAGACAACAAGAGATCGGTATAGTCGTCGAATGGCGGGGTCAACACGTCGGTTTTCGAGCCGTAGCGCACCACCTGGCCGCGATACATCACCGCGATCCGGTCGGCGATGGCCCGCACCGTGGCGAGGTCGTGGGTGATGAACAGATAGGCCACATTCTCCTGCCGTTGCAGATCCAGCAACAGCTTGAGGATCCCGTCCGCCACCAGCGGGTCGAGCGCCGAGGTCACCTCGTCGCAGATGATCAACTTCGGCTTCGCCGCCAGGGCGCGGGCGATGCAGACGCGTTGCTTCTGCCCCCCCGACAACTCGGCCGGATAGCGGTCGGCGAAGCCCTTGCCCATCTCGATCTGGTCGAGCAACTCCTGCACGCGGACCCGCTTCGCCTCGCCCTTCAGGCCGAAGTAGAACTCGATCGGCCGGCCGATGATCTGACCCACGGTCTGACGCGGGTTCATCGCGGTGTCGGCCATCTGATAGATCATCTGCAATTCGCGCAGATCGTCGCGCTTGCGCCCCGGCAGGGCCGGCGACAACTCGCGGCCGGCGAAGGTGATCTTGCCTTGCGTCGGGGGCAAAAGGCCGGTGATCGCCCGCGCGAGTGTCGATTTGCCGGACCCGGATTCGCCCACCACCGCAAGCGTCTGACCCGCCGGAAGCTCGACATTGACGTTCTTAAGCACGTCGAAATTCGTGCCATTGTAGCGCGCCGTCACATGGGCCACCGACAGGACCGGCGGAGCCTCGGCCTTTTCCTCGTGGTCGATCGACCTGACTGAGACCAGGGCCTGGGTATAGGCTTGTTTCGGGGCGTTGATGATCTGGTCGGTCGTGCCGTATTCGACCTTTTTCCCATGCCGCAGCACAAGGATGTCGTCGGCCACCTGCGCCACCACGGCCAGGTCGTGGGTGATATAAAGCGCGGCGACCCCGGTATCGCGGATCGCCTCTTTGATCGCGGCCAGAACCTCGATCTGGGTCGTCACGTCCAGCGCGGTCGTCGGCTCGTCGAAAACCACGAGGTCAGGCTTGGGGCAAAGCGCCATCGCCGTCATCGCCCGCTGCAACTGCCCGCCCGAAACCTGGTGCGGATAGCGCTCGCCAAAGCTGTCGGGATTGGGCAGGCCAAGCTTGCGGAACAGTTCGCGCGCGCGTTTCTCGGCAGCCGGGCGGGGCATGAGGCGGTTTTTCAGCGTGGTCTCGATCACCTGATCCATCAGCCGTTTCGACGGGTTGAACGAGGCCGCCGCAGATTGCGCGACGTAAGTCACCTCCTTGCCGCGCAGACTGCGCAGTTTCCCGCCCGTCAGGTGGATGATGTCGCGGCCGTTCAGGATGATGTGCCCGCCCGCCAGCCGCGCCCCGCCCCGCGCATAGGCCATCGACGACAGGCCGATGGTGGATTTCCCCGCCCCGGATTCGCCGATCAGCCCCAACACCCGACCGGGTTTCAGCGAAACAGACACGTCGTCGACCAGCACCACATCGCGCGGCGGTTCGCCCGGCGGATAAGAGGTCGCCTCGATCCGCAGATGCTGGATATCGAGAAGGTTCTTTTCGATCTCAGGCACCGCGGCCTCCTTTCAGGCTGGTGGTGCGCGACAGCACCCAGTCCGCGACGAGGTTGACGGAGATCGCCAGTGCCGCGATGGCGGCGGCGGGCATCAGCGCGGCGGATTTGCCGTAGATCAGCCCGTCCTTGTTTTCCTTCACCATGCCGCCCCAGTCGGCCAGCGGCGGCTGAACGCCGAGGCCCAGGAACGAAAGCGTCGAGATGAAAAGCACCGCGAAGATGAAGCGCAGCCCGAATTCTGCGACCAGCGGAGACAGGGCATTGGGCAGAATCTCGCGGAAGATCACCCAGATCTGGCCCTCGCCGCGCAGTTTGGCGGCCTCGACGTAATCCATCACCGCGATGTCCATCGAAACGGCGCGGGCCAGGCGGAACACCCGGGTCGAGTCCAGCACGCCGATCACCAGGATCAGCACCGGCAGGTTCAGCGGTAGCACAGACAGCAGCACCAGCGCCACAATCGGCGAGGGGATCGCCATCATCAGATCGACGATCCGGCTGAGGATCTGGTCGGTCCAGCCGCCGCGCACCGCCGCCAGAAAGCCAAAGAACGACCCCAGCGAAAAGGCGATGACCGACGAGGCCAGCGCCACGAAGATGGTGATCTGCCCGCCATAGATCAGGCGCGACAGGATGTCCCGCCCGATGGTGTCGGTGCCCAGCCAGTTTTTGGCCGAGGGCGCGTCCCACACCCCCCCGACCGTAAGGTCCAGCGGATAGGGTGCGATCAGCGGCGCGAAGATCGCCGAAAGAACGAACATGGCCGTCAGCAGGATGCCGATGCCGGCCGATAAGGTCAGCTTCATTTCGGATGCCTCAGACGGGGGTTGGCGACGATGGAAACCACGTCGGCGATGATGTTCAGCCCGATATAGACCGCGGCGAAGACCAGCCCCACCGCCTGCACCACCGGCAGGTCGCGCTTGGTCACATGGTCGACCAGATACTGGCCGAGGGCGTTATAGCTGAACACCACCTCGACCACGACGACGCCGACCACCAGATAAGCGAGGTTCAGCACCACGACCGAGACGATGGGCGCGATGGCGTTCGGGAAGGCGTGCTTCCAGATCACCTGCATCGGCGTCAGGCCCTTGAGTTCCGCCGTCTCGATATAGGCCGACTGCATCACGTTCAGGATCGCCGCGCGGGTCATCCGCATCATATGGGCCAGCACCACCATCACCAGCACGATCACCGGCAAGGCGACCGCATGGAGCTTGGCGCCGAGGCTCATCCCCGGGAAGACCATCGAGACGGGCAGGAAGACCGGAAACACCTGGGTCAGCAGGTAGATCACGAAATAGGCCGCCACGAATTCCGGCAGGCTGATCGTCGTCAGCGTGATGCCCGAGATCAGCTTGTCGGGCCATCTGCCCGCATAGCGCGCCGCGACGAGGCCGAGGATCAGCGCCAGCGGGACCGAGATCACCGCCGCCGAGACAGCGAGGAACAGCGTGTTGCCCAACCGCTGCCCGATCGCGGTCGCGATGTCGGTGCCGTTGGTCAGCGACTTGCCGAGGTCGCCGGTCAACACACCGCCGAGCCACTTGAAATACCGCACCAGGGCCGGTTCGTTCAGCCCCATCTGCTGGCGCAGGTTCTCCAGCGCCTGAGGCGTCGCCGACTGGCCCAGAATGGCCTGCGCCGTATCTCCCGGCAGCGCCTCGACGCCGAGGAAGATAACGGCCGAGACCGCGAGTAACAGCAGGCAACCCAACGCGACGCGCTGGATCACCAGTTTCAGGATGGGATGCACCGCTCGCGCCTCAGACCAGCCAGGTCTTCACGAGCCCGCGGCCGTTCATCAGCTCCTGGTTCGGGTCGTCGATCCAGCCGCCGATCTCGTCGCGCACGCCATGCACGAAGTCGTTGAACATCGGGCAGATCAGCCCGCCCTCGTCGCGCAGGATATTCGCCACTTTGGAATATTCCTCCTTGCGTTTAACCTCGTCCAGCTCGCCCCGGGCGGCCAGCACCAGATCGTCGAAGGTGGCGTTCTTGAACTTCGTATCGTTCCAGTCGGCGGTGGACAGATAGGCCGTCGAATACATCTGGTCCTGCACCGGACGCCCGCCCCAGTAGCTGGCGCAGAAGGGTTCGACGTTCCAGACGTTCGACCAGTAGCCGTCGTCGGGTTCAAGCTTGACCTGCAAGGGAATGCCCGCCGCCTGGGCGCTGGCGGCAAACAGGTTGGCCGCATCCACCGCGCCGGGGAAGGCGCCGGGGGCCACGCGCAACAGGATCGGGCTGCCGTCATGGCCGGATTTCTTGTAGAATTCCGCCGCCTGCGCCGCATCGTATTCGCGCGGCGGGATGGTGTCGTCGAACAGCGGATAGGCCGCATTGATCGGGAAGTCGTTGCCGATCGAGCCCAGACCGCCAAGGATCTTGTCCACCATCTCTTGCCGCTTGATGCCGAGTTTCAACGCCATCCGCAGGTCATTGTTGTCAAAGGGCGCCTTGTCGCAGTGCATGATGAAGACATAGTGCCCGCGACCGGCCACCGATTTCACCTGCACGCCCGGCGCGCCTTTCAGCAACTCGGCGATCTTCGGATCAACCCGGTTCATCATATGCACCTGCCCCGATTGCAGGGCGGCGGTGCGGGCGGTGTTGTCGTTGATCACCAGAATCTCGACCTGATCAGCATGGCCGATGCTGTCGTCGAAATAGTTCGGGTTTTTGGTGAAACCGATGCGGACGCCAGGCTCGAAGACCTCTAGCTTGTAGGGGCCGGCGCCGATGCCGGCGGCGGGATTGTCGACGCCGCCGCCCGGCTGGATGACAAGGTGATAGTCCGCCATCAGGAAGGGCAGGTCGGCGTTCGGGCCGGCCAGCTTCAGCTTGACCATATCGCCTTCATACGACATCTCGCTGATGCCCTGCACGATGCCGAGCGCGCCGGACTGCGACTTCTCGTCGGTGTGGCGTTTCAGGGTCGCCACGACATCCTCGGCGGTGACCGTCTTGCCGTCGTGGAACTCGACCCCCTTGCGGATCCTGAAGGTCCACTCGCTGGCATCGGCGGACGAGGACACTTCTTCGGCAAGGCGCATGTCGACCTTGCCGTCGGGGGTGACGTTGACCAGCATCTCGCCCCAGGTCTCGCTTGTGACGAAGGGCACTTCCGACGCCGCCAGCGCCGGGTCAAGCGAGTTGGTGCTTTCGCCGCCCGCAATGCCGGCGCGGATCAGCCCGCCCTTCTTCGGCCCTTCGGCCCGCACCGCCTGGGCGATCAGCGTATTCGCCAGTGCCGCCGAGATGCCGAGCGCGCCGCAGCGGGCGATGAAGCCCCGGCGGCTGAAGGTGCCGCGGGCGGTGCGCATGAGGAGGTGTTTCATTTCGTCTTGCATTGTCGTCTCCCTGCGGCCCGTTTTGGTTTCGTGGGGGCCTGGTTTTTTGTTGATTCTGGAATCAATATCCAACGAGTCTCGCAAACGGCCAAAGGATTTTTCGCGCGCCCCCGATTGACGGGGTGCAATCCCCCGGATCAGACAAAGCGGCGCGGCACCTCCTCGTTCCATTCGCGGTCGAAGACCTGGACCTCGCCCTCCCATGCTGTCAGGCGGGCGTGCATCACCAGATGCGTCGCGGTGGCGGTCATCAGCGTTTCCGCCCGGGTCGACACCTGCCAGTCGCCGCGCGACAGGCCCTGATGCCAGATCGTGTGATGCCGGGCGGAAAGCGGATCTTCGGGGCGGATTTCCCAGCGTTCCGTCATTTTCTCGATATTGACGAGGCCGGTGTCGAGGTTTTCGACACGGCCCAGATCGTCCTCGACCAGCAGCGCCACGGTGCCCGCGATCAGATCGCGCTCGATCCGGCGGATGCTGGCATCGCCCTCGCGGCGGCGATTCGCGGGGCGGGCTGTCTGCGGCGCGGGCGGGGTCCATATGCCCGCCTCGCCGGTCAGAACCGGCACGCTCAGCCCGCCGCCGGTGACGGTCAGCCGACCGGCCTCGGGCGAGGGCCAGAGGAATGGCCAATAGCTGTTGGACAGGGCGATCCGCAGCCGATGCCCAACCGCCAGGCGATATGCCGAAAGGTCGAGCGATATGGAAACCCCGATCTCCTCCCCCGGAACCATCGGCACGGGGTCCTCCATCGAGTCGCGATGGCAGAGGTTCAGCATCCCGTGCGCGATGCGAACCGAGGATCCGTCCGGCGCCACATCGTTCATCCTGACCGCGATGAAGCCGAGCGGCTTGTCCGAGGACAGCCGCAGCCGCAGCATGGCCTGGCCCAGCACCTGCATCGGCTCGGCCAGCGCCGCGCTGTCGAAGCAAAGCGAGCGCGCATCGTCCGCCGCCTGATTGCCGGGCATTTCGGCATTCAGACCCATGGGGAAATACTTCCCGGTCAGAAGGCCCAGGTCCTGGGGCGTGGCGATGGTCGCGCTGAACGGTGCGGCCTCACCCAAACGGCCCTCGCCCAGGCCATATTCGACCACGGCATTGCCATCCGGTCCGGCGGTCGTGATCCACCGCCCCGGCCGATATGCCGCCGAGGCATCGGGCGGCGCGCTGTCGAGCATCCAGGCCGTCCAGTTCGGGTCTTTATCGACGCCGTTGTCGATGCCCTTCAGCCAGTGATCCCACCAGCGGGTCATCACGTGAAGAAAGCCGATGGCCGGGCCGGGAACGGCGGTATGCGGATACTGGTGCACCCACGGGCCGACGATTCCCTTCACCGGCGCCGAAAGGTTGCGGGCCAGATGGCCGCAGGTGTTCATGTAGTTGTCGGCCCATCCGCCGACCGTCAACACCGCCGCCTGGATCGCATCCCAGTCCTCGCAGACCGAGCCGTGTTTCCAATAGGCGTCGCGCGCCTGATGCCCCGCCCAGCGCGGCCCGAGGAAGGGCTCGTTGTCGAGCCGGTTCAGCCAGTCCGCCCGCCAGTCGGGGCGCAGCACCGGATCGGCGGGACGACCGGAATAGGACAGCATCACCGAGGCCCAGCCGAAATTCTCGCCCAGAAGGCAGCCGCCCTTGAAGTGGATGTCGTCGGCGAAACGGTCGGTGGTCGAGCAGACCGAGACCACCGCCTTCAGCGCCGGGGGGCGCAGAAAGGCGGTTTGCAGGCAATTGAAGACGCCCCAGCTTTTGCCCATCATCCCCACCGCGCCGGTGCACCAGGGCTGTGCCGCGAGCCATGCGATCACCTCGCAGGCATCGGACAGCTCCTGTTCGGTGTATTCGTCGGTCATCAGCCCCTGGCTGTCGCCGTTGCCGCGAATGTCTACGCGCACGCAGGCATAGCCCTGGCCGGCAACGTAGGGGTGCATCAACTCGTCGCGGTCCAGAGTCCCGTCGCGTTTGCGATAAGGGATGTATTCCAGCACCACCGGAACCGGAGCCGCGCCCGCATCCTCGGGCATCCAGACCCGGGCCGAGAGGCGCACGCCATCGGGCATGGGAATGCCCATGTCGGCGATCTCGACGATCCTGCGGGGGAAATCGGTGACGTGCTGCATAGGCTGCCTTCCCTTACGTTCGGGCATCAGGCACCGAGCCTGACACCAGTGTCGGGTCGTTTTCGTCGCATCACCTCGCATTTCCGACATATGCCTGCCGCCGACCGGCCTTTCGCCGTTTGCGGCACGGGCAATGTCGCTGGCGGACCAGCCGCCGGACGATTTAGGGAAACACTCGCCGCAAAACCTGCACGGCGCGGCGGCGGTATGCCGAAGGAAAGGGCACAAAGATGACGCGGAAGCCGAATATCCTGATTCTGATGGTCGATCAGCTGACCGGGACGCTGTTTCCCGACGGTCCCGCGCCCTTTCTGCACGCTCCGAACCTGAAGGCGCTGGCGGAACGCTCGACCCGCTTCGCCAATGCCTATACCGGATCGCCGCTTTGCGCCCCCGCGCGGGCCTCGTTCATGTCCGGGCAACTGCCCCGCCGGACACGGGTCTACGACAACGCGGCCGAGTTCACCTCGGACATTCCGACCTATGCGCACCACCTGCGCCGCGCCGGATACCAGACCGCGCTTTCCGGCAAGATGCATTTCGTCGGCCCCGACCAGTTGCACGGGTTCGAGGAACGGTTGACCACCGACATCTATCCTGCCGATTCCGGCTGGACCCCGGATTACCGCAAGCCGGGCGAGCGGATCGACTGGTGGTATCACAACCTCGGCTCGGTGACGGGGGCGGGTGTGGCCGAGATCACCAACCAGCTGGAGTATGACGACGACGTGGCCTTCCAGGCGATCCAGAAGCTTTACGATTTGTCGCGCGGGCTGGACGACCGGCCCTGGGCGCTGACCGTCAGCTTCACCCATCCACATGATCCCTTTGTCGCACGGCGCAAATACTGGGACCTTTACGAAGGCGCGCCCGAACTGGAGCCGCCCGAGGCGCGCGCCTATGAAGACATGGACCCGCATTCGCAGCGCCTGATGGACGCCTGCGACTGGCGCAGCCTTGAGGTGACGCCCGACCATATCCGCCGTGCCCGCCAGGGCTATTTCGCCAATATCTCCTACGTCGACGACAAGATCGGCGAGATCCTCTCGGTCCTGAACGACACGCGGCAGGAGGCGATCGTCTTTTTCGTCTCGGATCACGGCGAGATGCTGGGGCGCAAGGGGCTGTGGTTCAAGATGAACTTCTTCGAAGGCTCCGCCCGCGTGCCGCTGATGGTCTCGGCCCCCGGCCTGACGCCGGGGCTGGTGGAAACCCCGGTCTCGACCATCGACGTGACGCCGACGCTTTGCGATCTGGCCGGGATCTCCATGGCCGAGGTCGCACCCTGGACCGACGGGATCAGCCTCCTGCCCCTGGCGCAAGGCACGCCCCGCACAGTGCCGGTGGCGATGGAATATGCCGCCGAAGGCTCGATCACCCCGCTGGTCGCCCTGCGCGAAGGGAAGTGGAAATACATCCGCTGCCAGGCCGACCCGGAACAGCTTTACGACCTGTCCGCCGACCCGGAGGAGACCGCGAACCTCGCCACCGACCCGACCCATGCCGCGACGCTGGCCCGGTTCCGCACCGAGGCCGATGCCCGCTGGGACCTGCCCGCCTTCGACGCCGCGGTGCGCGAAAGTCAGGCGCGGCGGTGGGTGGTTTACGAGGCCCTGCGCAACGGCGCTTATTTCCCCTGGGATTATCAGCCGCTGCGCGCCGCCTCGGAACGCTACATGCGCAATCACATGGACTTGAACGTTCTGGAGGAATCCAAACGTTTCCCGCGCGGAGAATAGCGCGCAAGGCCCCCGCACGATGCCGCGGCCCGGGAATCTGCTTGACCTTTGCCCCCCCCTTCTGTTGAAGCACGCCTGATCGGAAAGGGCGGGGTAAGCGCTTCGATGAACGACGACAACAATACAAAGAACCTGCTGCTGGCCACCGGGCTCAGCATGCTGGTGATCATCGTCTGGTTCGTGCTGTTCCCGCCTGCGGAACCGGCGGTCGATCCGAACGCCCCGGCGGCGACCCAGACCGTCGACGGCACGGCTGTCACGCCCCCCGTCGCGGCGCCCACGCAACCGGCGGCCACGACCGATGTTGCGACCACGCCGGCAGCCCCCCGGATCGGCATCGACACGCCCGAGTTGAAGGGCACGATCTCGCTGGCCGGTGGCCGGATCGACGATCTGTCGCTGAAGCAATACCACGACACGCTGGACGACACTTCGCCCAACGTCCGCCTGCTGGAGCCTGTGGGCGAGACCGCGCCCTATTACGCGCTTTTCGCCTGGGTGCCGGGCGGCAGCCTCGATTTCTCCGACGTGCCGGGCGCCGATACCGTCTGGCGGCAGGTTTCGGGCGACACGCTAGCCCCCGGCAAGCCGATCACCCTGGAGTGGGACAGCCCGAAGGGCCTGACCTTCACCCGCACCGTCTCGGTCGACGACAAATACATGTTCACCGTCACCGACAAGGTGGCGAACACCGGGACCGAAGCCGCTGTCCTGCAACCCTATTCCATCGTCGCCCGCCACGGCAAACCCACGCATCTGAAGAACTTCTTCGTTCTGCATGAGGGCGCCATTGGCCGTGCCGACGGCAGCCTGACCGAGCTGAAATACGACAAGGTCGCCGACCTGCCGGATTTCGAGGGCGCGAAAGGCGAGAAGAAGGACGCCACCAAGGACGGCTGGATCGGCTTCACCGACCACTACTGGATGACGATCCTGGTGCCCGAACAGGGCAAGCCCTTCACCTCGGTTCTGAAATATACCCCCGGCCCGAATATCTATCAGACCGAGGTGCGCCAGCCCGTGCTGACCGTCGCCCCCGGCGCAACGGCCGAAACCACGACCCGCGTCTTTTCCGGGGCCAAGGAGTGGGAAACCATCCGCGCCTATGAAAAAGACCAGAACATCGCCGGTTTCGTCGATTCCATCGACTGGGGCTGGTTCTTCTTCCTGACCAAGCCGATCTTCGCCGTTCTGCACTGGCTGCACGGGCTGATCGGCAACATGGGTCTGTCGATCATCGCGCTGACGTTCATCCTGAAACTGCTGGTTCTGCCGCTCGCCTACAAATCCTACGTCTCGATGGCGCGGATGAAAGAACTGCAACCCGAGATGGAGGCGCTGAAGGAACGCGCCGGCGACGACCGCCAAAAGCTGCAAAAGGAAATGATGCAGCTTTACAAGGACAAGAATGTCAACCCGGCGGCCGGCTGTCTGCCGATCCTGATCCAGATCCCGATCTTCTTCAGCCTTTACAAGGTGATCTTCGTCACGATCGAGTTGCGGCACGCGCCCTTCTTCGGCTGGCTGAAGGATCTGTCGGCGCCCGATCCCTCGTCGCTTTACAACCTGTTCGGCTGGCTGCCCTGGGCCTCGCCCGAGGCGGGAACGATCCTGCATATGGTGTTCATCGGCATCCTGCCGATCCTTCTGGGCCTCAGCATGTGGCTGCAACAGAAACTGAATCCGGCCCCCGCCGATCCGGCCCAGGCCGCGATCTTCGCCTGGATGCCCTGGATCTTCATGTTCATGCTCGGCGGCTTTGCCTCGGGTCTGGTGCTCTATTGGATCACCAACAACCTGATCACTTTCAGCCAGCAGTTCCTGATCATGCGCAGCCACGGCCATACGCCCGACATCTTCGGCAACATCAGATCGACGTTCCGCAAGAAACCCAAGACGGCGGAAGCGCCGGCGAAACCCGGAAAGAAATGACCGCGACGCTCGCCCATATCTTCCGCCACCCGATCAAGGCCCACGGACGCGAGGAACTCGCGTCCGTTGTGCTTTCGGCGGGGCAAACGCTGCCCTGGGACAGGCACTGGGCGGTAACGCATGACCTGTCGAAATTCGATGCGGCTGCCCCTGCCTGGGTGTCCTGCTCGAACTTCCAGCGCGGGATGCGCACCCCCGCGGTGATGGCGATCGAGGCGCAATTCGACGAAGCGACAGGGCGGATGCGGCTGACCCATCCGGCCCTGCCCCCGCTCGACTTCCGCCCCGAGGAGGAGGGGCCGCGCCTGATCGACTGGCTGACCCCGATCAGCCCGGCCGAGCGGTTCCGCCCCGTGGCTCTGGTCCGGGTGCCGGGGGTATCCATGACCGATTCGAACTATCCGACCGTCTCGATCAAGAATATGGCCTCGAACGCTGCACTTTCCGAACATATGGGCATGGATCTGTCGATCCACCGCTGGCGTGGCAACCTCTGGCTCGACGGCCTGGCCCCCTGGGAAGAATTCGGCTGGATCGGCCGGCGGATCCGCATCGGCGCGACCCTGCTTGAGGTGCGCGAAAGGGTCGGCCGCTGCAAGGCGACCTCGGCCAACCCCGCAACCGGCGAGGTCGATGCCGACACGCTGAAAGCCCTGCGAGAGGTCGTGGGCGAGCAGGATTTCGGCGTCTACGCCGTGGTCCTCGAAGGCGGCCCCATAAAGCCCGGCGACCGGGCAGAGGTGATCTGATGTCCCTGCCCTTTTCCTTCGCACCCGAACCGGACGATTTTTCCCGCGAGAAAGGCCGGCTCCTGTTCGCGGGCCCGGTCGATTTCGTCAAGGGCGTGGTCGCCATGCCCGGCCTGCCCCCGGCGGACCGGCCCGAGATCTGTTTCGCCGGCCGCTCCAACGTCGGGAAGTCCAGCCTGATCAACGCGCTGACCGGGCGCAAGAACCTGGCCCGCGCCTCGAACACGCCGGGCAGGACGCAGGAAATCAACTATTTCGCGCTTGGCGCCGACACCCCCGCCTCGCGCTATCTGGTCGACCTGCCGGGCTACGGCTACGCCGAGGCGCCGGTGGCCGTGGTCGCCAAATGGCAGGCGCTGCTGCGCGCCTATCTCGCCGGGCGGCAGACGCTGCGGCGAGCCTTCGTGCTGATCGACAGCCGCCATGGCGCCAAGGCCGTGGACGAAGAGATCATGTCCCTGCTCGACCGCTCCGCCGTCACCTTTCAGGTGGTGATGACCAAGGCCGACAAGGTGTCCCGAGCCGAACGCGAGGCGAATGTCGACCTGACCCGCGCTGTGCTGGCGAAACACCCGGCGGCCTTCCCCGAGATCGTTCTGACCTCCTCGGAAAAGGGCGAGGGGATCGAATCGCTGCGCGCCATCATCGCCACGCTGGAATAGCCGGCGGGCATATATGCCCTGCCCCTCCAACCACCTGAATGCGCAGTCATCGCGGATACTGACTGCCTCTTCCTCCCCCAATCCTCGGGCGCGTAGATTGGTTCGCCATCGGTCCAAGAACCGATCGGTGCGGGGGCAGACAGCCGCTGGAGGGAGACCGAAAACCCACCGCCAGGGCATCCGTCTTCGTCTCCTCCCGTTCCTGTCTCGCCGAGAGCCGGTGAGTTGACCGCAAAACCGCCGTCAACTCATCCGTCCCGCCACGCGCCCTCTGGCATCTTTCCCGGCCTTGCGGCATCCTGCCACGGCCATGCCGGACATCCCCCCGAACTCCGCCCTCGCCCCTCTGCGCCATCCCGCCTTTCGGCTGATCTGGACGGCAACGCTCGTCGCCAACCTCGGCTCGCTGATCCAGAACGTCGGCGCGGCCTGGCTGATGGCGGAAATGACACCCTCGCATAACATGGTCGCGCTGGTTCAGGCCTCGACCACGCTGCCGATCATGGTTCTGGCCATCGCGGCCGGGGCGCTGGCCGACAATTTCGAGCGCCGAAAGGTGATGCTCGCGGCTCAAAGCTTCATGGCGGTGATCTCGGCGATCCTAGCCGCCGTCGCCTGGATCGGCTGGCTCGGACCCTGGAGTCTTCTGTGCTTCACCTTCCTGCTCGGCTGCGGCGCGGCGATCCATCTGCCGTCCTGGCAGGCCTCGATGCGCGATCTCGTCCCGCGTGAGGATCTGCCGGCGGCGATCACGCTGAACTCGATGAGCTTCAACCTGATGCGCTCGCTCGGGCCGGCGGTCGGCGGGCTGATCGTCGCCTCGGCGGGCGAGGCCGCCGCCTTCGCGCTGAACGCAGTCAGCTATCTGGCGGTCATCTATGCCCTGCTGCACTGGCGCCCCACGCCCGAAGATCGCAGCCTGCCCGCCGAACGGCTGGGCAGCGCGATCAACGCCGGGCTGCGCTATGTCGCTTTGTCGCCGAACCTGATGCGGATCATGCTGCGGGCCTGTCTGTTCGGGCTGACGGCGGTGGTGATCCTGGCGCTGTTGCCGGTCATCACCCGCGATCTGCTGACAGGGGGCGCGCGGACCTATGGCGTTCTGCTCGGCGCCTTCGGCCTCGGCGCGATCGGCGGGGCCTTCGCCGGCAACGGGATGCGGCGGCGGGCATCGCTCGAAACCATCATCGCGGGTTCCTTCCTGCTGTTCGCCTGCGGGACCGCGTGGATCGCCTTCTCCACCTCGCCGGCGGCGGCGGTGCCCGGGCTGCTGGTCTGCGGCGCGGCCTGGGTGTCGGCGCTGTCGCTGTTCAACGTCTCGACCCAGCTCGCCACGCCCCGCTGGGTCGTGGGGCGCGCCCTGTCGATCTATCAGACCTCGACCTTCGGCGGCATGGCGGTCGGCGCCTGGTTCTGGGGCGCGCTGTCCGAACGGCTGAGCATCCATGCGGCCCTGCTGACGGCCGCAGCGGTCATGGTCGGCGGTGCGCTTCTGGGCTTGCGCTGGCGGATGCCGGATTTCGCCGAGGCGAACCTCGACCCCGCCAACCGCTTTCACGCGCCGGCGGTGCGGCTGGACATCAGGGCGCGCTCGGGTCCGATCATGATCATGATTGACTGGACCATCCCGCCCGAGCAAACCGGCAGCTTCCTCGCGCTGATGGAGGAGCGGCGGCGCATCCGCCGCCGCGACGGCGCGCGACAATGGGCGCTGCTGCGCGACCTCGAAGCGCCGGACACTTGGGTCGAAACCTATCACGTCGCGACCTGGACGGATTATCTGCGCCACAATCAGCGCCGGACCCTGGCGGATTCGACGAACTGGGACGAGTTGTTCGCCTTGCATGGCAGCGATCATCCGCCGCGCGTCCACCGGATGATCGAGCGCGAATCGGTCCCGGCCAGCGACGACATGCAGATCGCCCCGCGCTCCGATCACTGATCGGATTCGCCCGGTTTAGCGCAGCGCCCGGTCTCGGCAGGTCCTGTTTGCCCTCGGGTCACATATAAGTGACACTTTGCCACATCTTTGTAGCAGAGTTTGTCAGATCGGTTGACTCGTCACTGCTACAGGCCGATCCCTCCGGCCAAGACCGCGCATTTCGCGGCCATGCCAGCCAATTCAAGCCAGCGTCCGACCTCCGCCTGCCCGGCCTGCCGGCCCGACAGGCACGTTCCCTTTTGCGACAGGAGACGCGACCTTGAAGGAACACCCCACGCTGCCCCATGGCGGCACGGATGCCAGATCCGTTGGCGAAACCGCGATCCGCACCACGCTTGGCCTGCTGCCGGTGATCGCCATCTCGACCGGCATGGCCTTCCCGGCCTTCGCCCAGACCACCACGACGACCACGACCACGCAGAAATCGGTCGAACTCGACCCTGTACTGCTACAGGGGCAGGCCGCCGAGGGCGACACCAGCTATAAAACGGATTCCAGCGCGAACGAGAAACGGCCCACCCCCGTGCTCGATACCGCGAAATCGACGACCACGATCACCAAACGCCAGATCGAGGAGCGCGGGGCGACCACGCTGTCCGACATCCTCGCCACCACGCCGGGCATCACGATCCGCGCCGGCGAGGGCGGTGTGCAGGCGGGCGACAACATCTACATCCGTGGCCTCGACGCCTCGACCGAGACGCTGATCGACGGGGTGCGCAACACCTCGCGCACCAGCTACGAGGCCTTCAACCTCGAATCGATCGAGATCACCCGGGGCAGCGACGGCGCGGAATCCGGCGCGGGTTCCGAGGGCGGTTCGGTCAGCCTGAACACCAAGAAGCCGCGTCCCGGCAAGTTCGACGACGTGTCGCTGTCCTTCGGGACCGGCAACTACAAACGCGCCACGTTGGATTCGAACCGCGAATTCGGCGATATCGGCGCACGTCTGAACCTGATGTATCAGGATGCGGACGATCTGGGCGGCAAAAAGGGCAAAACCTCGAAGCGCTACGGTATCGCTCCCTCGCTCAGCTATGCGATCAGCGATGCGACCAAGCTGACCGCAGGGCTTTACTACTACAAAAATGAGGACATGCCGGATTACGGCGTGCGGATGACCGGATCGGCTACCAATCCGACCTACGGTGTGGGTTCGGGTACCGCTGCCGACCCCTACCAGCCGATCAAGGTGCCTACCGACACCTATTACGGCACGCCCGGCCGGGACTTCACCGACAATTCGAACGCCAGCGGCTATCTGCGGCTCGACCACGACTTCTCGGACGATCTGAAGTTCTCGGCCACGCTGCGCAAGAACCGCGACGTGACCAAATATGTCGTGACCCAGCCGGCCACCACGGCAACCGAAATCTCGCGCGGTCAGAAATCCACCAACCGTGAGACCTAAACGCTGTCGTTCAACGCACAGCTTTCCGGTGACCGTGAGATCTTTGGCCTGCGCCATCGCTTCGGCGTCGGCGTCGACATCAGCAAAGCCGATACGACCGTCCATCGCTGGATCGTCGACGGCGTGGCTGGCGGCTCCATCCCCGCGGGTCCCAACGTCGGCTACGTCGACCCGGATCTGGGCTATTTCCCGGTTTCCTTCGGCACCGGCACCCGGTCGAGCCTGGCGACGGTCCGCACCAGGTCGGTCTATGCCTATGATACGGTCACCCTGGCCCCGCAGTGGGACGCCTCTTTCGGTGCTAACTGGACGAGCTACGATGCCTCGAACACCGCCTATGGCACCGACGGCAGCACCGTGTCGAGCGACGCCGAGAAGAAGTCGGTCCTGACCAATGGTTCCGTCGGCCTCGTCTACAAGCCGACCGAGAACGGACGGATTTACGCGTCGATCTCGACCGCGTCGAACCCGGTCGGCCTCAGTTCGACCCCGTCGTCGGGAACCACCAGTTCCAGCAGCATCGACCTCGACCCCGAGACCAGCACCAGCTACGAGCTTGGCACCAAATGGTCACTGTTCGAAGACCAGCTGATGCTGTCGGCCAACGTCTTCAGGACCGACAAGGACAATATGAGGGTGCTCAGCGACGACGGGGTCAACTATGACAACGTCGGCAAATCGCGATCGAAAGGGATCGAACTCGGCTTCGCCGGGCAGATCACCGAGAAATGGGGCGTCTCGGGCGGCTACGTCTATCAGGACGTGGTTTCGGTCGACGGCGGCTCTTCGGCCAATGCGATCGCGGTGGAAGGCAAGCAGATCGCCAAGATCCCGAAGAACAGCTTCTCGCTCTGGACGACCTATGCCGTCAACGATCAGCTGACGGTCGGCGGTGGCGCGACCTATGTCGACGATCGGGTGGCGAGCTACAATGCGTCGGGTGATGCGGTGGCGATCGTTCCCGACAGCTGGCGGGTCGACCTGATGGCATCCTATCGCTTCACCGAGGACACCAGCCTTCAGCTGAACGTCAACAACGTCTTCGACGAACATATCTACGGCGACTCGCATTCGACCCAGCACGTCTATACCGAGCCGGGCCGGAACTATGCGCTGACCCTGCGCCACCGGTTCTGATCCGGCCGCGCGGAAAGAACGGGAAAGGGGCGGCTTTCGGGCCGCCCCTTTCACATCGCGGCACAATTGCCTCCAAGCGACAGCTTATCGCATATTTTCTGACAAAAATACTTAACTATCGCGCAATCCGGCGCTAGTTTCGCCGCGAGAAACGCGCGCCGAAACCGAACGAGGGATCCCATGCTGATCACCATTCCCGACCTGCTGACGCGGGAAGAGGTCGCCTATATCCGCCAGGTGCTGGAAGGCACCGACTGGATCGACGGCCGCAAGACCGCCGGCGACCAGGCGGCCAAGGTCAAGAACAACCTTCAGGTGCCGGTCGACAGCCCCGAGGCGCGCGAACTCGGCACGATCGTCCTGCGCGCCCTGGGGCGCAATGCGATCTATTCCTCGGCCGCGCTGCCCCTGCATGTGCTGCCGCCGATGTTCAACCGATACGACGAGGGGATGACCTTCGGCGCGCATGTCGACGGCTCGATCCGGGTGATCCCCGGCACCGCCGATCGCATCCGCACCGACGTGTCGACCACGATCTTCCTGACCCCGCCCGAAGATTACGACGGCGGAGAGTTGATCGTGCACGACACCTATGGCGAGCACGCGGTCAAGCTGCCCGCCGGCCATGCCGTCGTCTATCCGGCGACCAGCCTGCATTCGGTGACGCCGGTTACCCGGGGCAGCCGCTGGGGCTCGTTCTTCTGGGCGCAGTCGATGGTCCGCGACGACTGGCGGCGTCATATGCTTTATGACCTCGACATGTCGATCATGCGGGTCCGGTCGGTGATGGACGACAACGATCCCGGCGTTCAGGGGCTGACCAACCATTACCACAATATGATCCGCCAGTGGGCGGAGGTCTGATGTCCCCTGCCCCGCGCCGCGACCCGATCCCGGTCGATTGCGTGGCGCTTTGCGATTACGAACGCCATGCGCTCGCGCGGATCGACCCCGGCGCGCGCGCCTATATCGAGGGCGGCGGGGCGGATGGCATCACCCGTGCGGCGAACCTGTCCGCCTGGGCCGCGCCCCGGCTGACGGGGCGGGTGCTGACGGATTTCGCCGGGGCACATACGCGTATCACGCTGTTCGGGGCCGAACTGCCTTTTCCGATCCTGCTGGCGCCCTGTGCCTGGCATGGCCTCGTCAACCCAGGGGGCGAGGCGGAAACCGCGCTCGGCGCCGGGGCGGCGGGGGCGGCGATGGTCGTGTCGACCCAGGCCGGCCAGCGGCTGGAGGATGTGGCGGGTGCCGCCCATGCGCCGCTGTGGTTCCAGCTTTATTTCCAGATGCGGCGCGAGGATACGCTGTCGCTGGTCCGCCGGGCCGAGGCGGCGGGGTATCGGACCCTGGTCCTGACGCTGGACGCTGTGGCGAACGGGGTGCGCAACGACGAGGCCCGCGCCGGGTTCCACCTGCCTGCGGGGCTGCGGGCCGCGAACCTCGACGGGATCGCGCAGCCCGATGTCGCCCCACGGCCCGGCGAAAGCCCGGTCTTCGGCGGGATGCTCGACAGCGCCCCGGTCTGGGACGACCTCGCCTGGCTGTGCGCCGCGACGCGGCTGCCGGTGCTGATCAAGGGCGCGATGCATGGCCAGGACATCGAGCGCGCCCTGGCGCTTGGCGTCGCCGGTATCGTCGTGTCGAACCACGGCGGCCGGGTGCTCGACACCCTGCCCCCCACGGCCGAAATCCTGCCCCGTGTGGTGGCGCAGGTCGCCGGCCGTGTGCCGGTGCTGGTCGACGGCGGCATCCGGCGGGGAACCGATGTGCTCAAGGCCCTGGCACTCGGCGCGACGGCAGTGATGGTCGGGCGACCGCAACTCCACGCGCTCGCCGTCGGCGGCGCGCCGGGAGTGGCGCATATGCTGACCATCCTGAGGACGGAACTGGAGGTCGCCATGGCCCTGACCGGCTGCCGGACGGTGGCGGACATCGGGCCTGGGGTGTTCTGGTAGGGACTGGCGCGTTCGGTTGCGAAAGAGGGCGGACGTTCGCCTCAAGTAACTGAAAACTCAAGCTCGGTGCCCGCGTTCACAAACAATCGGGCACCGCTTTCAAAGAAGATCACCAGTTCGCGGCTGCTATGAATAGCTACCTCACGGACCATTTGCCCCTTGAGCAAGGTATTTATGCGCTTTTCCGGCTCGAATGTTCGCGGATCGGTGGCGGCAACTTCTGGCTTCCGGCACATGTGGCTCGTCCGTTCTGCGAGATATTAACACGGACATTATCGTCGCATCCGCGACGACTACAATGCGCTCAAATCCGCCCCGATCAAACATGCTGCGCGCCGTTCACCTCGATCTCGGCGCCCGAGATGTAGCTCGACTGCGGCGAACACAGGAACCAGATCGCGTCGGCCACCTCGGACGGCTGGCCCAGGCGTTGCAACGGCAGTTTCTCGACGATCTTCTCGGTGCCGGGCGACAGGATCGAGGT
>JAATGA010000172.1 GCA_015654855.1 Rhodobacterales bacterium | reverse complement strand
TGCCGCTGACCTATTCCAAGGACATGCAGGAGGACAAGGAACAGGTTTTCGACGCCGCCGACACGCTGATGCTGTCGCTGGCGGCGATGACCGGCATGGTCACGGACATGGCGCCCGTCACCGCCAACCTGCGCGCCGCCGCCGCCTCGGGCTTTTCCACCGCGACGGACCTTGCCGACTGGCTGGTTCGCGAACTGGGCCTGCCCTTCCGCGAGGCGCATCACGTCACCGGCACCTTGGTCGCCATGGCCGAGAAAAAGGGTTGCGATCTGCCCGATCTGTCGATCCAGGAAATGCGCTCGGTTCACGAAGGTATCCGGCAGGATGTCTATTCGGTGCTTGGGGTCGACAATTCCGTGAACTCTCGCCAGTCCTATGGCGGAACTTCGCCCGTGCAGGTTCGCGCTCAGATCGCCCGCTGGAAAGAACTTCTCGCGTGATCCAGTCTTGATCCCGCCATCCTGTTCTGGCCCCTGAAGGAGTTGCCGATGCGTGTTCTCGCCGCCCTTGTGGGCCTGTCCGTCCTGGCCGCCTGCGGCGTCGACGGAGCGCCGCAAGCGCCCTCGACCAAAACGCCGGTCGCGACCGGCACCGGCGTGACGATCTCGGGCGACGCGCGGTTCGGCGTGCAGACGAAGCTGTGATGCGCGGGGCTGGTTCCGCGGCATTGCTGGCGCTGCTGCTCGCCGCCTGCACCAGCGGTCCGAACCCGAATGTCGGCATCGGTCTCGGCCGGGGCGGGGCGGTGGCCTACCCGTCGGTTTCCGGTTCGGTTGCGGGAGTGGGTGTCAGCGTCGGCGGGCTGGTTCACTGACGGCGGGGCCTCGCTTGCCCTAACCCCGCCTGATCCGGGCTTTTCTCCGCCGGCCCGACGCAGCGCTCCGAAACATCTTCCCGGGCGCCGCTGAACCGCCGGATACAGGTCTTCGCAATTTGTCCAGGGCGTTCGCCCGGCGCCGTCAGGGCCTCAGGCGACCAGCGCTTCGGCCTTCTTCAGATCGACCGAGACCAGTTGGCTGACCCCCTGTTCCTGCATGGTCACGCCGAAAAGGCGGTCCATCCGCGCCATGGTCACGGCATGGTGGGTGATGATCAGGAACCGGGTTTCCGTCCGCCGTGTCATCTCATCCAGCAGATCGCAGAACCGGGTGACGTTCGCATCGTCCAGCGGCGCGTCGACCTCGTCCAGCACGCAGATCGGCGCAGGGTTCGCCAGGAATACGCCGAAGATCAGCGACAGCGCCGTCAGCGTCTGCTCGCCCCCCGACAGAAGGCTGAGCGTCGACAGCTTCTTGCCCGGCGGCTGGCACATGATTTCAAGGCCCGCCTCCAGCGGGTCGTCGGATTCGACCAGAACCAGCCGCGCCTCACCCCCGCCGAAAAGGTGGGTGAAAAGCGTGCCGAAATTGGCGTTCACCTGTTCAAAGGCGGTCAGCAGCCGCTCTCGCCCCTCGCGGTTCAGCCCCGCGATGCCGGTGCGCAGCTTGCGGATCGCCTCTTCCAGGTCGGTCTTTTCGGCCAGCAGCGTCCGATGTTCCTCGCTGACCGACTTCATATCCTCTTCGGCGCGCAGGTTGACCGCGCCAAGCGCCTCGCGCTGACGTTTCAGCCGCTGCACCTCGATGTCGAGCGTATCGGCCGCCGGCATCGCATCCGGGTCGGCGGCGAGCTGGTCAAGCAGCAACTCGGGCGTCGTCTCGGCTTCTTCCGTGATGCGCTCGGCGGCGAGCGTGACGGTCGCGCGGGCCGCTTCGGCGCGCGCCTCGGCGCGGGCACGGGCCTCGCGCGCCTCGCCGGCCTGGCGTTCGCCGTCGCGCTCGGCATCCTGGGCCATGCGCAGGGCGGTTTCCGCCTCGGCCAGCGCATCTGCGGCGGCGCGGCGGCGGTCTTCGGCGCCGGCGATGGCCTCGGCCAGTTCCTCGCGCCTTATCGCGATTTCCTCGGGCGCGGCGCTGGCCTCGGCCAACTCCTCCTCGGCCTCGGCCCGGCGCTCGGCGAGTTCCGCGCCGCGTTTCTCCGCCGTTTCCAGCCGGTGCCGCCAGCCCGACAGTTCTTTCTGCGCCTCTTGCCGGCGCCGCAGACGCGCCTCACCTTCGCGGCGCAATTCGTCATGCCCCGACCGGCGGGTCAGCATCGCGATCCGCGCCGCCTCGACCGCCGTGCGCGCGGCCTCCACCCGGTCGCGCGCGGCGTCGAGGTCGCCCAACCCGGCCAGGCCGGTGTCCGCCTCGCGCAGGCGGATGCGGGCCGCCGTCGCCTCGTCGTCGAACCGTGCGACGGCCATCCGCGCCGCCTCAAGCTTGCCGGCGGCGATCGAGCGGTCGGCCTCGGCGCGCGCCGAGACACGGTTCGCCTCGGTCACCCTGGCATCGGCGGCGCGGCGGGCCTCGCGCGCGAGTTGATCGGCGCGGGCCAGATCGGCCAGCCTTGATTGCAGCGCCGCATGTGCGCGGGCGGCCCCCTCGGCGCGGGCGGCGACCTCTTCCAGATCGCGTTTCAGTTGCACCAGCCGGTTGAGTTGCTGCAACCGCGCGGCGGCGGCCGAGGGCGCATCCTCGGCGGCGGCGCGGAACCCGTCCCACCGCCACAGATCGCCCTCGCGGCTGACAAGCCGCTGGCCAGGCCGCAGGTCGGGTTGCAGCGCCGCCCCCTGGTCGCGCGCGACCAGGCCGATCTGCGACAGCCGCCGGGCCAGAACCTGCGGCGCCCGCACCCAGGCCGTCAGCGATACAGCCCCGTCGGGCAGCGGTTGCGGCGTGGCATAGGGGGCGAGCCGCGCCCAGCCCGATCGCAGTCCCGCCTCGATCTCGGGCTGGCGCAGATCGTCCGACAGCGCGGCGCCAAGCGCCTGCTCATAGCCCGGCTCTAGCTCCAGCCGGTCGAGCAACTGACTGCCCGCCTTCGCCTCACGCTCGACGAGGCGGGCCAGCGCCGCGACCTCGGCCCGCAGCGCATTGGCTTCGCCCTCGGCCTCGGACCGGACCGCGCGCGCCTCGGCCTCACGGCCCTGGGTTTCCGCCCGGGCGGCCTCGGCGGCATCAAGCGCGGCCTCGGTTTCCTCGGCGAGCGCGACGGCGGTCTCCTGCGCCTCGACGGCCGCCTCGTGCGCCTCTTCGGACAGGGCGCGGGCGTCGTCGGCGGCGTCGACGGCGGCACGGGCGCGGTCCGCCTCGCCCTCGGCGCGGTCGACGGTGGTCTGTGCCTCTTGCAACAGGCGTTGGGCGGATTGGTGACGGGCCGACAGCCGCGCCGCATCCTCGGTCGCCTCGGTCAGCACCGTCTCGCGGTCGGACAGGATCGCCGCCGCCTCGCGCGCGATTTCGGCGGCCTCGGCCAGGCGGTCGTCATGGCCTTCCTGCGCGGCGATAAGCTGGCCGACTTCCCAGTCGAGCCGTTCGATCGTCTCGCCCGCATCGCGGTTCAGGCCTGCCTCGCGGTCGATGTCGCGGCCCAGCTGGTCGATGCGACCGCGCAAGGACTCGATGGTTTGCCGTGCGCGCGCCTCCTGATCCGACAGCGCGTCGCGTTGCAGGATCAGCCGTTGCAGGATCGCGCCGGCGATTGCCTCTTCCTCACGGCGGGGGGGCAGGGCGTCCTCGCGCGCCTCGCGCGCCTTGAAGGCAGTCCGCGCGGCCGCCTCGGCGGAGGATGCGGCGAGCAGCCGTTCGCGCAACGCGCCCTCGGCCTCGGCCCTGGCAAGATCGGCCTCGCGCCAACGGCGGTAAAGCAGCATCCCCTCAGCCCGGCGAAGCTCCGTCCCGATCTCGCGATAGCGCGCCGCCTGCCGCGCCTGACGGGTCAGAACGGCGATCTGCCCGGCCAGCCCCTCCAGCACATCGTCGACGCGGGTCAGGTTCTGCTCGGCCCCGGTCAGTTTCAGCTCGGCCTCGTGCCGGCGGGCGTAAAGCCCCGAGATCCCCGCAGCCTCCTCCAGGATCCGCCGCCGCGCCTTGGGCCTGGCGTTGATAAGTTCCGAAATCTGCCCCTGCCGCACCAGAGCCGGGCTCGCCGCCCCGGTCGAGGCATCGGCGAACAGCATCTGCACGTCGCGGGCCCGCACCTCTTTGGCATTGGCGCGATAGGCGGACCCCGCATCGCGGGTGATCCGCCGGGTGATCTCCAGTTGGTCGGCATCGTTGAACCCGGCGGGGGCCAGCCGGTCCTGATTGTCGATGATCAGCGCGACCTCGGCGAAATGCCGGGCCGGGCGGGTGGCGGCCCCGGCGAAGATCACATCCTCCATCCCGCCGCCGCGCATGGCGGTGGGCCGGTTCTCGCCCATCACCCACCGCAAAGCCTCCAGCAGGTTGGACTTGCCGCAGCCATTGGGACCGACCACGCCCGTCAGCCCCTCGTGGATGACCAGATCGGTCGGGTCCACAAAGCTCTTGAAGCCGTTCAGTCGCAGGCGGTTGAAACGCAAGTGCCGTCCTTATCGATTCCCGCTGGGTTATGTATCGTCGGCTACGCCCCGCGACGAGTCAACTGTGCCCGCCCCGCATCTGGCGGATTGCCCCGACATTCCCCCAACATCTTGTTCCCTTCCCCCTTTCATCCTGGCATAAATATCCCACGGGGCGCGGGGGGTGAAACCCCCGCCGCGACATAGCCCCCGCCGCGACCCTGGCCGCAGAAAGGACCGCCGATGTTCCCGACCCCGCCCTTCTCCGGCCGATGCCTCTGCGGGGCGACCCGCTGGCGCTGCAACGCGCCGCCGATCTGGCAGTCGCTCTGCCATTGCGAAAGCTGCCGGCGGGCGACATCGACGCCTTACGTCGGTTGGTTCGCCGTGCCGCCCTCAGACGTGGAATGGACAGGCGACAGGCCGGTCGAGTTCGAATCCTCGCCGGGTGTGTTCCGGGGACGCTGCGGCATCTGCGGCACGCCGATCACCTGGCGGCGCGCGACGAACCCGGGTTCCGTCGACCTCGCCGCCGCCACGCTCGACGATCCCGCAGCTTTCCGACCCGAAACCCATGACTTCTGGGAGGAGCGTCTCCCCTGGGTCGCGCAGGACGAAAGCCTGCCCCGGTGCGCGAAAGATCCGTTCGATGCCGCCGCCGTCCTGACGCTGATCCGCGAGGCCTTTGCCGGGATGGAGGGGAGGATCGACCCGCCTTCCTCCGTACACCGGCTGACGGAAGCGGACATCCGCGCTCAGGCATCGGCGGGCGGGTTGTGGCTGATCGGCCCGGCCCCCGTCGCCTGCGCCTTTCTGATGCCCGAGGGCGATCACCTTTATATCGGCAAGCTCGCCGTGGCGCCGGCCGCACAGCGGCGGGGTCATGCCCGCGTGCTGATCCGGGCCGCCGCAGGGATCGCCCGGGCGGCGGGCCTGTCGGCGCTGCAATTGTCGACGCGGGCAGAGCTGACCGAAAACCATGCGGCCTTTGCCGCCTTGGGGTTCGCGTTGACCGGCACCACCGCGCATCCCGGCTTCGACCGGCCGACTTCGCTGGTTTTCCGAAAGGAGCTATGACGAACGCGGGCTTTCGGCGGCGGCTCCATACGTTACTCTGGTCGCGCGAACAGCTACGGAGCCGACGATGATCCCCGCCTTTCTGGCCATTCTCGCCTTTCAGCTTGCCGGAGAGGCGCTGTCCCACGCGCTGCGCCTGCCGGTGCCCGGACCCGTCATCGGCATGGCGCTGATGGTCGGCGCACTGGTGGCGAGCCCGCGCTTCGTGGCCCTGGTGCGGCCTGTGGCGCAAGGCATCCTCGACAATCTGCTGATCCTCTTCGTTCCGGCCGGGGTCGGCGCCGCGATGCAGCTTGCGGGGCTTGGCGGGCAGACCCTGGCCGTGATGCTGGCGGTCGTCGTCTCGACCCTGCTGGCCATCGTCGCCGGTGTGCTGACCTTCGCCGGGGTCGCGCGGCTGACCGGCAATATCGACGGCGAACCGGCATTGCAGCCTCTCGGCCCCGCCGTTGGGGAGGAAAGCCGGGCGGAGGGCCGGGAATGACCGAGATCTGGTCCTATCTTGCCCGCGACCCGCTGCTGTGGCTGACCATGACGCTGGCGGCCTATTACCTCGGCACGCTGACCTTCCGCGCCGCGCGGGGAAGTCCGATAGCCAATCCGGCGGTGATCGCGGTGGTGCTGCTCGCGGTGTTGCTTTGGGTCACCGGCACGCCCTACGACACCTATTTCGAGGGCGCGCAATTCGTTCACTTCCTGCTTGGCCCCGCGACGGTGGCGCTTGGCCTGCCGCTTTGGGAAAACCTGCCCCGGGTGAAGAAGGCGGCACTGCCGCTGATCGCGGCGCTGGTCGCAGGATCGGCGGTCTCGATGATCTCGGCCATGCTGATCCTGAAGGCGTTCGGCATCGGCGGCGAGATGATGGCCTCGATGGCGCCCAAGGCCGCGACGGCGGCGATTGCCATCGGGATTTCCGAGCAACTCGGCGGCTCGCCCACGATGACGGCGCTGGTCGTGCTGATGACCGGCATCACCGGGGCGCTGGTCGCGACGCCGCTGCTGAACGTGATGCGGATGCGCGACTGGCGGGCGCGGGGGTTCGCCGTGGGCGTGGCCGCGCATGGTTTCGGCACGGCGCGGGCCTTTCAGGTCCATTCCACCGCCGGAGCCTTCGCCGGGCTGGGCATGGGGCTGAACGCGCTGGTGACGGCGATCCTCGCGCCGCTGGTGCTGCGGCTGTTCCAATAGGGGTGGGGGGTCGGCTTCGAGAGGCTTGCCGTCCCGGCGGTGCGGCCTATCCTTACCGCCGACCAACCCGCCGGAGGATGACATGGCCCAACTGACCCTGCTTGGCATCGCGGGCGCGCTCCGCGCCGGATCGACCAACCGCCTGCTTTTGGGCTGCGCCCGCACGGCCTTTGGCCCGGCGCAACACCTCGACGCCGATCTGCGCCTGCCGCTTTACGACGAGGATATCGAGACTTCCTCGGGGATCCCGGCCGAGGTGCAGCGCCTGGCCGAACAGATTGCCGCAGCCGATGCCATCGTGATTTCCACGCCTGAATACAACAAGGCCCCGCCTGGCGTGCTGAAGAACGCGCTTGACTGGGTAAGCCGGACGAAGCTGCGGCCCTTCCGCGACCAGCCCGTCGCGATCGTCTCGGCGGGCGAGGGGCGGGGCGGTGGCGACCGGTCGCAATTCGCGCTGCGTCTGATGCTCACACCGTTCCGCCCGCACCTGATCAGCGGGCCGGAGGTGACCGTCGCCGCCTCGCGCAGTGCCTTTAACGAGGATGGCACGCTGAAGGACGAACGCTATCTCAAGGCGCTGACGGAGCTGATGGGCGAACTGCGGGCAGAGGCGGAACGGCTTCGCGCTGCAAAGGGCTGAGGTCGGATACTACAGCGGCACGACCGCCGCGCGGTCGGCTTCCGGCAGATCGGCCAGCATTTCGGCCACGGTCCGGCCCAGAACGGGGTGGCGCCAGTCCGGCGCGACCTCGGCCATGGGAACCAGGACAAAGGCCCGGTCCTGCATCCGCGGATGCGGCACGATCGGGCGATCCGGCGCCTCGAGCGCCTGGCGGGCGGGGTCGAGCCGCATCCAGCGCCTTTGCGTTTCCGCGTCGGGCAGCACCGAATCGTCCAGCGCAATCAGGTCGATGTCCAGTGTTCGCCCGCCCCAGCGGACCGATCTCTCCCGGCCGGCCCCGGCCTCGATCCGGTGGGCGAGCGCCAGCACCTGCCCGGCGGTCACGGGCTGACGCGACGTCATGCGGTAAACCGCATTCACATAGTCGGGACCGGCCCCGGCAGGAAAACAAGGGGTCAGCCACAGCCGGCTCGCCGCCGCGACCGCCAGACCGGAACCGCAAAGTTCTGAAACCGCGTTCAAAATCGTTTCCGCGGGCGCGCGCCCCGCGAAGGACAGATTCGCGCCGAAGGCCAGGATGATGCCGGTTGCACTCTGCGTCATGGCTGATACACTTTCCCCTCACCGCTTGTCTGCGTTCATTAAACTGTTAGGCAGCGGCGGTCCCAGTCGATTTTCGCTACAATTCCGTAGGCCTTACCGAATTTCGACCGGAACTATTTTTCGAGGGGAAGACGGAATGTTCTATAAAGACGAACGGCTCGCGCTGTTCATCGACGGATCGAACCTCTATGCCGCCGCCAAGGCGCTTGGGTTCGACATCGACTACAAACTGCTTCGGCAAGAGTTCATGCGGCGGGGCAAACTGCTGCGCGCCTTCTACTATACCGCGCTTCTGGAGAACGAGGAATACTCGCCCATCCGTCCGCTAGTCGACTGGCTTCACTACAACGGCTTCACCATGGTGACCAAGCCCGCGAAGGAATACACCGACAGCCAGGGCCGCCGGAAGGTCAAGGGCAATATGGACATCGAACTGACCGTCGATGCGATGGAGCTTGCGCCCCGCGTCGACCACATCGTCCTGTTCTCGGGTGACGGGGATTTCCGGCCGCTGGTGGAAAGCCTGCAACGGCAGGGGGTGCGCGTCTCGGTCGTCTCGACCATCCGCTCGCAGCCGCCGATGATCGCCGACGAACTTCGTCGCCAGGCCGACAACTTCATTGAACTGGACGAGTTGCGTGAAGTCATCGGCCGCCCGCCGCGCGAAACCCCGCGTTCCGAAGAGGCCTCGGCCGAGGCGCGCTGATCCGTGCCCGCGCAGGTGGCCGGGCTGTGGGAGCCCGGACGCCCGCGCGGGGACCGGCATCGCCGCCCGCCGATGTCGCGCCCCGCTGGCTGGACCCCGGCGGGCGAAAGCCTTACCTTTGCGCCGAACAGACCAAAGGCCGCGCCCCATGTCGAAATCGCCGCTGACGCTTTATCTCGCCGCGCCCCGCGGGTTCTGCGCGGGCGTGGACCGGGCGATCAAGATCGTCGAGATGGCGATCGAAAAATGGGGCGCGCCGGTCTATGTCCGCCACGAGATCGTCCACAACCGCTTTGTCGCCGACGGGTTGCGCGCCAAGGGCGCCGTCTTCGTTGAGGAACTGGACGAGGCGCCGAACGACCGCCCGGTGATCTTTTCGGCCCACGGCGTGCCCAAGGCCGTCCCGGTCGAGGCGCAGCGGCGCAACATGATCCATGTCGATGCGACCTGTCCGCTGGTGACCAAGGTTCACAACGAGGCCGCGCGCCACCACGAGAACGGCTTTCAGACGGTGATGATTGGCCATGCCGGCCACCCCGAAACGTTGGGGACCATGGGCCAGTTGCCCGAAGGCGAGGTTCTGCTGGTCGAAACCGTGGAGGATGTGGCGCAGATCGCTCCGCGCGATCCGGCGCGGCTGGCGGTCATCACCCAGACCACGCTGTCGGTGGACGATACCGCCGACATCATGGCGGCGTTGTCGGTGCGGTTCCCCGCGATCCTGATTCCGGCGCATGAGGACATCTGTTACGCCACCACCAACCGCCAGGCGGCGGTCAAGGTGATCGCGCCGAAGATCGACGCGCTGCTGGTGATCGGCGCGCCGAATTCCTCGAACTCCAAACGCCTGGTCGAGGTCGGCCGCGCCGCCGGCTGCGCCTATTCGCAACTGGTGCAGCGGGCGGGCGACATCGACTGGCGCGCGCTGGACGGCATCCGCACCGTGGGCGTGACCGCCGGCGCGAGCGCGCCCGAGGTGCTGGTCAACGAGGTGATCGACGCCTTCCGCGCGCGGTTCCAGGTGACGGTCGAGCTGGTGGAAACCGCAGTCGAACGCATCGAGTTCAAGGTGCCCCGCGTGCTGCGCGAAACCGCCTGAACGCGCCGCCTGCGGCGGCATTCCTTTCAGGTCGTCGGCGGGCCTGCGCCCACCGCCTCCGTGCCTCCGGCGGGAATACTTTTGCGAAGAGGATGGACGCAGGACGAACGCTTCCCCATCCTCTTCGCATAAATCTCCCGGGGGTGAACTGGCCGCAGAGCCAGGAGAGGGCGGAGTCCCCTTTCCGCCGGTTGAGTTCGGCGCGACCTGTCCTTAGGTTGGGCGCGGCTTCGGGCGGGAGAAAGACGATGCTGGCGGGCAAGCGCATCCTTCTGGTGATCGGCGGCGGGATCGCGGCCTACAAGGCGCTGGACCTGATCCGGCGGTTGCGCGAGCGCGGAGCCTCGGTCCGCGCGGTGATGACGGCGGCGGCGCAGGAATTCGTCACGCCCCTGTCGGTGGGGGCGCTGACGGCGGATCATGTGTTCACCGATCTGTTCTCACGCCAGGACGAGCAGGATGTCGGCCATATCCGGCTGGCGCGCGGGGCGGATCTGATCGTCGTGGCGCCCGCGACCGCCGATCTGATGGCGCGCGCGGCTCAGGGTTTGGCCGCGGATCTGGCCGGGGCCGTGCTGCTGGCCACCGACCGGCCGGTGCTGATGGCTCCGGCGATGAACCCGGCGATGTGGGCGCATCCGGCGACGCGGCGGAACCATGCGGTTCTGCTGGGGGACGGGATCCGCTTCATCGGTCCGAACCGGGGCGAGATGGCCGAGGCGGGCGAGGCGGGCGAGGGGCGGATGGCCGAGCCGATGGAAATCGTCGCGGCGGTCGAGGCTGCGCTGAGCGACGGGCTGCTGGCGGGGCGGCATGTGCTGGTGACCTCGGGGCCGACGCATGAGCCGATCGACCCGGTGCGGTATATCGCCAACCGCTCCTCTGGCGCGCAGGGCACCGCGCTGGCGGCGGCCTTGCGCGATATGGGGGCGCGGGTGAGTTTCATCACCGGGCCGGCGAGCGTGCCGCCGCCGCCCGGGGTCGCGGTCGTGCGGGTCGAAACCGCGCGCGAGATGCTGGCGGCGGTCGAGGCGGCGCTGCCGGCGGATGCCGCGATCTTTGCCGCGGCGGTGGCGGACTGGCGGGTCGCCAATGCTGCCGGTTCCAAGCTGAAGAAGGATGGGTCGGGCAAGGCGCCGGCGCTGGACTTTGCCGAGAACCCGGACATCCTCGCCACCGTCTCTCGCATGGGCAAGGGGCGGCCGGCGCTGGTAGTGGGCTTTGCCGCCGAGACCGATGACGTCATCGCCCATGCGACGGCCAAGCGCTTGCGCAAGGGCTGCGACTGGATCGTGGCCAACGATGTCTCGCCCGCGACGGGGATCATGGGCGGGGCAGAGAATACCGTGACGCTGATCACCGCCGGGGGGGTGGAAAGCTGGCCCAGGATGGCAAAGGACCAGGTGGCCCGGGATCTGGCCGCGCGGATCGCAGAGGCGCTGACGGCGGGCGGCGCGTGAGGCGGGGGACGGCAGGCGTTTTGCCCCCTCGTGGTCCACGGGCCGCTCACGCCCGGAGAGTCTTTTTATCACGAGAAAGGGGGCAGGGATGGTGCCGGTGATCGGGATCTTGCGCGAGGATTGGGCGGACCCGGAGGTCGCGCTGCCGGGATATGAGACGGCGGGGGCTGCGGGGGCCGACATCCGCGCCAATCTGCGGCCGGAGGATCGCGAGGCGGGGGTGGTTCTGCCGCCTTTGGGGCGCGCGGTCTTGCCGACCGGGCTGCGGGTCGAGATCCCCCCGGGCTATGAGATGCAGATCCGGCCCCGGTCGGGCCTTGCGCTGAAACACGGGATCGGGATGCCGAATTCCATCGGCACCATCGACAGCGATTATCGCGGGCCGGTGGGGGTGCTGCTGGTCAACCTTGGCGCCGAGCCGTTCCGGGTCGCTCATGGCGAGCGCATCGCGCAGATCGTCGTGGCCCCGGTGGTGCAGGCCCGGTTCGAGACGGTCGCGGGATTGAGCGATACGGCGCGGGGCACGGGCGGCTTCGGCTCGACCGGGCGGGGGTGATGTTCATCGTCCTGATCCTCGCGGCCGGGTTGTGGCTGGCGGCCCGGATCCTCGGCTGGCCGGCCTGGGCCGGGCCGGCGATGGTCGTGGGGCTGTGGGTTGCCGTGGTTGCGGTGCATCTGGTGCTGCCTGCCGGCCATGGCTTGCTGCGCGTCATGGGCGGGGATGCGAAGGCCTGGGTCGTGGTTGGCGGGCTGGGGCTGCTGGCCGGGCTTTATATAAGGGCGGTCGGTTGGTTGCGGGCGCGGGCGCGACCGCCGGCGGCGGTGGGCGGCGCAAAGGTCGAACCCGTGGAAAACGGGCCTGTGTCTGCCGCCCCGGCACCGCTCTTCGCGCCGGGCGAGACCGAGCGCTATGCCCGCCATCTGTTCCTGCACGACATCGGCGGTCCGGGGCAGCGGCGGCTGAAGCAGGCGCGGGTGCTGGTCGTGGGGGCGGGGGGGCTTGGCGCGCCGGTGCTGATGTATCTTGCGGCGGCGGGCGTCGGGCGCATCACCGTGATCGACGGCGACCGGGTGGAACTGTCGAACCTGCAACGCCAGATCGTCCATACCGAAGGGCGGGTTGGCTTACCCAAGTCCCTTTCGGCGGCCGAGGCGATGCGGGCGTTGAACCCGCATGTCGCGGTCGATCCGGTGGAGGCGCGCTTCGATGCGGACAACGGTCCGGCACTGATCGCGGCGCATGACCTGATCCTCGACGGGACCGACGATACGGACACGCGCTATCTGGTCAACCGGTTGGCGGTCGGCGCCGGAAAGCCGCTGATCTCGGGCGCGCTGGCGCAGTGGGAGGGGCAGGTTTCGCTTTACGATCCCGTGCGTGGAGGGCCTCGTTACGAATGCGTTTTTCCGGTTCGCCCTGCGCCGGGCAGCGTGCCCTCTTGCGCCGAGGCGGGTGTCGCCGGCCCCCTGCCGGGCGTGATCGGCGGGATCATGGCGGTCGAGGCGGTGAAGCAGATCAC
>JAATGA010000506.1 GCA_015654855.1 Rhodobacterales bacterium | reverse complement strand
GGCGCCTTCCGAGACGACCCCTGAAAGGACCTTCGATGCAGAACTATTCCGTTGCCGTGACGGGCGATACGCCCGTCCCCTTCCGTCAGATCACCATTCCGCTCGCGGACGGGACGGTGCTGCACGCCCGCCTCTGGCTGCCCGAGAGCCCACTGGCTGAAAAGGTGCCGCTGGTTCTCGAATGGATCCCCTATCGCCAGACCGACGGCACCGCGCTCGCCGACAGCATGATGCATGGCTACTTTGCCGAATCCGGCATTGCCGCCGCGCGGGTGGACATCCGCGGATCGGGCAATTCGGATGGGCTGTTGCATGATGAATACCTGCGTCAGGAACAGGACGATGCCTGCGAGGTGATCGCCTGGTTCGCGAAGCAGGACTGGTGCAACGGCAATGTCGGCCTGATCGGCATCTCCTGGGGTGGGTTCGCGGCGTTGCAGATCGCGGCGCGCCGGCCGCCGGCGCTGAAATGCATCATCACCGCCTGTTCGACCGACAACCGCTATACGGATGACGTGCATTTCATGGGCGGCGCGCTCTTGTCGGACGGGATGCAATGGGGCAATGGCCTGTTTGCACAGCTCGGCCGCCCGGCCGATCCGAAGCATGTGGGCGATCGCTGGCGCGACATGTGGATGCACCGTCTGAACGGGATCGAGGAACCGCCGCTCGCCACCTGGATGTCGCATATGACGCGCGACGATTTCTGGAAACATGGCTCGGTATGCGAGAATTACGCCGATATCGACTGTGCCGTCTGGGCGGTCGGCGGCTGGGTCGACGGTTATACCGATCCGATCCTGCGGCTGATGGAAAATCTGTCGGGGCCGCGCAAGGCGCTGATCGGGCCGTGGACACATATGTATCCCACCTGGGGTCAGCCCGGGCCGCATATCGGCTTCATGCAGGAGGCGATGCGCTGGTGGCGCCACTGGCTGATGGGGGAGGAAACCAGGATCATGGACGAGCCGATGCTGACGCTTTGGCTTGGCAAGGATCCGGTACCCGATACCCGCGCACCGCAGATGGGCGGGCGCTGGATCGGGTTGCCCGCCTGGCCGCCAAGCCCGGCCGAGCAGTTACTCTATGCCGATGACCGCCGTCTGGCGCCGGAACCCGGCCCCGTCGAGGCGCGGATCACCGTTGACAGCCCGCTCGTGCTCGGTACGCAGGGCGGCGAGTGGTGCCCGCTCGATGGCGGTGGCAACGGGCCGGAATTCGCGGGCGACGCGCGGCTCGATGACGGGATTTCGCTGTGCTTCGAGACCCGGCCGCTGGCGGAGCCCTTCTTCGTGGTGGGCGTGCCGAAGCTGCGGGTGCGACTGGCGTTCGAGGGGGCGCATGCGCTGATCGTGCTGCGGCTCAACGAGGTGAACGAGAACGGCACCTCGGGGCGGATCACCTATGCGATCCGGCGGCTGGCGCGGCCTGCGGGCGTTGCGCCGGGCGAGATGCACGCGGTCGAGATCCCGCTCAAGGGCGTTGCGCATGAATTCGCGCCGGGGCGGCGGATCCGGCTGGCGATCTCGACGAGCTACTGGCCGCTCGTCTGGCCCGAACCCGCGCTGAACGCCATCACGCTGGAACCGGCTTCGATGAGGTTCACGCTGCCCGGGATGCCGGGCGAGGCGCGCCACGAGCAACCGGTCTACGGGCCCGCGATCCATGCCTGCCCGGTGCCGACGCAGACCCTGTCGCCTGCTTCGGTGACGCGGACGGTCGAACAGGATCTGGCGTCCGGCAAGGTCGATCTGATCTCCACCTCGCGGCGCTCGACCTGGGTGATCGACGGACTGACGATCAGCGGCTCGGGTGGGCACAGCTACTCGGTGCTGCCCCATGACGGCGCCTCGGCCCGGGCGCGGTTCCAGTCCGTCCAGACCTATATGCGTGAGGACTGGACCGTGCGGATGGAGACAAGTTCGGAGGTCTGGTGGGAAGACGGCAAGATGGTGCTGGCCTCGCGTTATGAGGCGTTCGAAGGTGCGGAAAAGGTCTTTTCCCGCGATTGGCTCCACCGCCTGCCTTACTGAGACGGGGGATTGGCGGCACCGTGCGTTGCGGTGCCGCCGAGGCCCAAATGCGCTGAAATCGGGTGGCATAGACCGGTTCGTGCTTGAGAAGGTTGAGCCGGGTCACCGGAACATGCCCGTTTGGAGAGATCGTAATGCGCAAAGGCCCGCGGCACAGGCCAGAAAGATCATCTATCCACTCCGTTATCACCGAGAAATCCCTCGGCCAGTCGAACACACCGCGCAGCAGCAGCTCTTCCGCCTTGTCAGGGAAAGGGCGCGCCCGCCCAGACCATGACTTTTGCAACAACGCGCTACCGATCCTGGCGGGCACGGCGGCTTCTTGCTGCGTTCATCTATCACCGCGTCATTGAATACCCGCGAGCGTCTTTGACGCCTACGCGTCTCATCATCTGCTGACGCTCGAACTCTGCGGGCGCCAGCATCCCATTCCTCGCATGCTTTCGTTCAGGATTATAGAACATCTCGATGTAATCGAACACGTCCCGCCTTGCCTCATCGCGGGTCCGGCAAGTCTTGCGCCTGATACGTTCGCGCTTGCGCAGGTTGAAGACGCTCGCGGCAACCGCATTGTCATGACAGTTTCCACGCTGGGCGCCCTTCCAAGAGCAAGCGGAGATCTGGCTTTGGTTGATCTCACGATGCCGCCTCATGATGATGCCGAAGCCGTGAGAGCGGGGGCTACGCGGCAAGCGTGCGGGTCAGTTACATCCGCGTCATGGATCGCGCCGGCTCCCGGATCCTGTCTGGCGCGCAGACGATCATCGTCTGGATCATCTGCAGGGCAATCCGGCGCGCCTGAACGGCCGTCTTGCGGCAAACCCTCAGAACACGAAGGCTTCAACCATTCCATCGCGGCTGCGCGGCGTGACCGTGTGTCGTTCCGCAAGGGCTTGCATGCGCTGCGCTTTCTGCATCATAGTCGTCGTTCTTGCCGCAGCGGCGGCGATCAGGGTTGTCAGGGGTGGTCGCTTCCAGCAGCCCGGCGTCGTCACCGCCCGAGCACTCGACCCCGACACCGCGCAGATCACCGAAGGAGCGTATCCACGCCAGCATCAGGTGATACCCATGCCGCGTTGTCGGGAAGCTCCCGGTGCCGAGAACACGGTCACGGTAGTCGACGACAGCCGCGACATGCAAATCCTTGTGCGTCTCGACGCCAGCAATGACGTAAGTTTCCGCTGGGTTTTCTGTCATCCAATTATCCTTTCCCAAAGGTGCCTGTCTGTTCTTTGCTCCGAAGGATGCAGGGACAGGACAGTCATGGGACCGGATGGTCATGCCCTTCTTGGGTCACGGCAGCACCTTCGAGGCCAAGCCTCACCGCAGGGCGTTCCCGGATGACCGACAGATCCATGGAAACACACCTGTTGGGTCGATCGGAATGAGGGTCAGATAACACCGGAAAGCCCTGCGGCACCAACACAGCGACTGGTCGATCGGTGTTTGAGTCAAACCACCCGAGAACTGGCATCAATCGTATGACTATCCGTGTTCATGATCTCGGGCGGGCCGAAGCGGTGGATGGCCTCGTTCAGCGCCGCGACGCGAGACAGTCCGCCTCGAGCGTGTTCGATGTCGCTAGGCCAGCACCTTGCGGGTGAACCCGTCCATGATGGCCACCAGATAGAATGAGGCATGAGCCGCCACTAGTTAGAGGCCAAGCCCTGCGAAGGATCGTTGCCAACCGCCAGCTCTCCGATCCTGGCTGCAGGGATCGGTTCGTTTCCTCATCCACCTCCGCAGCGGGCGTTCGGTTACCCCGCTCGAAGATATCCGCTGCCCCGCCGGGCAACGCCCTGCGCTATGGACCTTGAGCCTATGCAGGACAATGGCTCGATCCATTAATGGATCATCGTCGGATGCACGCCAGTTCCGACACCGTGCTCTCGCCCTTCACGGCCTCCAGCGCCGGCCCGCGCCTTGAAGCCCGCGTCATGGTTCCCGCCTTTCGACATCCCCTGATCTCATCGCCCCTGGAGATCAGCAGACTTCAGAGCGTAGCTGCACTCAATGTCCGATTTTCGGAGAGTAGATCAGGCTTCTTACACGCGAACTCCGCCGAACAATGTCTATCGACACGAAGGGCGGGAACCGGAACCAGTCATTTTCGCTCAATCCGCAGCATCGGAAGGGCAAGATCATCGGCCGCCGACTCGAACTGTTCTCCGGTCTGCGCGGCAGGGAACGCGACCGCGAAGTGTGGCGTCTGCTCGAAGACGTGCAACTGCAGACCGATTTTTCCGAAAGCTTCACATTCGAACTCAGCGGCGGGCAGAAGACCATTTTCGGCCGCACCGATCAGCTTCAGGCGCGCTCAGATTGTCCCCAGATGGAACTGCAACGCATCGCGGATCGAAGGGGCGAGCATGGTCGGGTGGGTCTCATCCGGAAAGAGCCGGTAGGACACCGCCATCCTGCCGGTCGCGACGAGCCGGTCTGCGGCAAGTCGTCCAGAGAATTCCGGCGCGGCGCGGGTGTCGGCCCGGTCGCGCCGCTCGGCCCCCGAGTTTTCCACCAAGAGACGCAGCGGAACCCCCTCCTTGGGAGCGGCGACGAGCTTTTCGCGAAAGCGCGCCTCTTCATCGAGGATCGAGCCTTTGTTCCACCAGATCGAGGGATCGGCGGCGACATAGCCGCCAAACAGCGAAGGCCGCGTGTAGAGCGTATGAAGCGTGAACAGCCCGCCCAGGGAATGGCCGAACAGCGTGCGCCGCGCCGGATCATCCCTGCCCCCATGCCGCGCAATTTCGGAAATCAGCCTGTTGTCGATGAAATCGAGAAAGGCCTTCTGGCCGCCGGTAGCACGGTCGCTCGATCTGCCGCCAAAATTCTCGGGCGGGGTATAGGGCGTCAGGTCGAGAAACCGGCGCGCCGTATCGAAGCGGTAGGTCGTCGGATAGCCAACCCCGACGATGAGAACCGGCGCCTCGGGCGCCATTTCCTCACGCGCGTGCCACAGGAGCGGGAAGGACGCGTTCCCGTCCAGAACGAAAAGTGTGGAGTATCCTTCGGCGGGCGCAACGACACGCGGGCGTCCGATGAAGATCCGCCAGGGCGCATCGGTGGGCCCCATGTCGAGGGTCTCGACGCGCGGATCGGTGATCACCTCGGCCGGTTCGCTGTTTCCGCGCCCGCCGGGTGGCGGCGCCTTGCCCGGGGCGGACCCCGAAACCGCCGATTGCGCCATCGCGGCGTGTGACAGCAGCAGGGCCGCCGGGGCGCACAGCAGGGTTCGACGTGAAAGGGATGGCATGCGAATCTCCTCATGTCCGTTGCCAGAGATAAATGCGCGGGCGCATCCCGGATCATCAGGATACGCCCGCCACGTCTTGTCCGGATCAGAACCGGCGTGTCACGGCAACGGTCAAGGTGCGCGGTTCGCCACGGAAGTTGAACACCGAGGTCGAGCCGACGCGCATGTAGTAATCCTTGTCCAGCGCATTCGCGATGCCGATGCGCAGGTCGGTATCCTCGCCGATCTTCTTCAGCGCCATCAGGTCTAACACCCCATAGCCCGGCGCGCGGATCGTCGTAGCGCCCGAAACGCTTGAGAATTTCGACACGACGCGCAGCTGGCCGCCAAAGCTCCAGCCTTCGGCCGGACCGTCGGTGATGTCATACAGCAGACCGACCTTGAGCATGTTGCGCGGGGTGTAGGTCGAATAGGCCGCACCCTCGGACGTGCCTTGGGTGTATTCGGTCTGGTTGTAGGTATAGCCCGCCGACAGGTGCAGGTTGTCGAACAGCTCGCCCGCCGCGGTCAGTTCGAAGCCGCGCGAGCGAACCTCGGCCGCCGAAGTGTAGACCCCCGTCGTCACCACCTGCGGCACGTTCTTCTGCGTCAGTTCGAAGACCGCCGCCGTCAGGTTCAGCCCATCATATTCCGATTTCACGCCGATTTCATATTGCCCCGAGGTCGTCGGTTTCAGCGTATTGCCGTTCAGATCCTGATAGGAGGTCGGCTGGAATATCTCGGAATAGCTGGCATACAGCGTCGTCGTTGGGGTCAGGTCATAGGTCAGGCCCGCGAAGGGGGTCAGCTTGCCGTTTTCCTCGGTTCGGGCGGTGGTGGTCCTGCGGGTGCTGGCGGTGTAGGTGTCGGTGGTGTTGTCATACCACGAAACGCGCGCCCCCGCGATCAGGCCAAGCTCGGCGGTCGGCCGCAGGCGGACCTGACCATAAACCCCTTTCGAGGTGGTTTCGCTGCGGGCGATGGTGGCCCAGCTCACATTCGGTTCGGCGACACTGCCGACATTCCAGTCATCCAGATCCCAGCTGCCCGAGATCGTGCCGGTCGCCGTCCTGGTGGTCGATTTGCTGCGCTGATAATCGGCACCGAAGATCGCGCTGCCATTCAGGGAGCCGATGGTGAAGGGCAGTTCGGCATGGCCGTCGAGCACGGTCGAATTCTGTTCGTATTCGCGCGCCAGCCATTGCAGGCGGCTGACCGTGTTGTTGGCGGACGCCGAGGTGCCAGCCCAGGCATAAAGGTAATCGGCGGTATGGCGCGATTGCCGCAGCGACAGTTTTGCCCGGGCGCCATTGTCAAAATTATGCTCGACCGAGGCGAGCGCGTTGATCATGTCGTTGTCGAACCGGTTCCAGTCAGCCGCGGTGGTGGCATCGACATCGGTCCAGATCAGGCTGCCATCGGGATAGGTCGGCAGGCCATTGAACGGCTCGATGTCGCGCTTCATCCGGCTGATCGAGAAGGTCGCGGTGGTGTTGGGTGTGATATCCCAGGCGAGGGTGCCGTAGATCGACTGGACGCCGTTCGTCTCCTTGTCGATGAAGCCGTCGCCATCGCCATAGGCCAGGACCGCACGCCCGCGCACCGTGCCATCGGCATTGAGCGCCCCGCCGTAGTCCACCTCTCCCCGGTAATGGCCGTTGGAATCCACTTCGCCCGAGACATAGCCGCCCGGATCGGTGCGGTTCGCCTGCTTGAGCCGCATGTTCAGCGCCCCACCCGGCGACCCGACACCGTTGAACAGCCCGGCGGGACCCTTGAGCACCTCGATATGGTCGATCATCGACATGTCGGGCTGCGTGCCGTTGATTGAGGATTCCGCGACCGGCAGACCATCAAGATACAGGTAGTCGATCTCGAAGCCCCGCAGATACAGCGACGAGCGCCCCTTGTCATTGGCCCAGACCAGCACGCCCGGCACATCGTTGACCGCTGTGTCGAGCGAGGTATAGCCGTTGTTGCGGATCTGCGCATTGGTCACCACCGAGGTGGATTGCGGCACCTCGCGCTGTGACATCGCCGCCTTTTCGCCAACCGAGAGCAGGTCGGAGGTGTAGCTGTTGCTGCCCTCGGTCTCATAGCTCGACCCGACGACGATGGTGCCGAGCATGAGCGCGCCGTCTTCGGCCGCTGCCGTATCGGCCCGGGTCACCAGGGCGGCCGAACCGGGGGCCGAGATCTGCACCGTGATGCCGGTGCCCGCCACCAGCGTTTGCAACGCCGCCCCAGGCGCAAGGTTGCCCTCCACGCCGGGGGAGGTCCGGCCCCGGACGAGGTCCGATGAGTAGCTGAGCTGCCAGCCGCTCTGCCGGATGAAGGCGTCGATGGCCGGTGCCAGCGGCTGCGCCGGAATGCGGAAGGCCACCGTCTCAGCCGCAACCTGCTGCGCGACGGCCTTGGTCACGACAAATGGCGGCACCCCGCACAAGACCGTGGAGAGCAGAAGAAGCGCAATCCTCCGGCCCTTTTTCGCCCATATCCCGGATACATCTTGCGGTATCGCCGCGGCTTTGCTGGCCATAATTCCTATCCCTTCATGTTCACGAAGGGGCGACCCGCACCAAGCGTCCGTCGCCGTCCCCCATACCTAGACGCGGCAGGGGGGCGGAGTCGGCAAAAATAGTTGATAAATCATCTCAGGATTATGGTGCCGCCCGGCAGGCGGGTCACCTTCATGCCTGCGGTATCGGCAAGCGTGCGGAGCGCGTCCGCGATATTGTCAAGCCGGTAGTTCCCCGTCACCAGCATCCGGTCGTGCCCTCTGTTGGCGACGAAGACAGGCGCGTCGGTGTAACGGGCGAGTTCGGCCAGCACATCGCCAAGCGGGGCATCCCGGAAGACCAGGCGCCCCTCGCGCCAGGCGAGGGCCCGTTCCGGGTCGACCGCGGCCGGGGGCCGGGGGCCATGATCGGTGATGTCCACCGCCTCGCCGGGAAGCAGCGCGACCGGCTCGGCGGTGGCGCACAGGCAGGCGGCATCGACCCGGCCCCGTTCCAGAATGATCTCGTCGCGGTCGTCTTCGCGACGAACCGAGAAGGAGGTGCCCTTGACGACGGCTTCGCCAAACCCACCCGCGACACGAAACGGATGTTGCGGATCGTGGCGGACGTCAAACCACGCCTCGCCCTGCAGCAGCTGGACCCGCCGCGCACCATCCCTGAAGTTGATCGCGACAGCCGAGCGGGTATTCAGAACCATCGTCGATCCATCGGGCAGATCCACCGTCGTCCGCTCCCCGGCCACGGTCAGATAATCCGCCCGCCATGCCAGCATCAGACCGGGATATTGCCAGATGCCCAGCGCCAGTACGACCGACGCCGCGACCGCAGCCACTGCCCACCGGCGCGGGCGCCTGTGCGGCGGCAATTGCCGGACTGCCGCCAGAAAGGCGGGCGACCCCCACATCGCCTCCAGCTTGCGAAACTCCACCTCGTGACGCGGGTCCTGTGCCAGCCAGCGGCGGAACTGCGCCGGGAGGTCCCCATTCGCACCGGTGCCCGCATCGCGCAAACGGCCGAACCAGTCGAGCGCCGCATCAACGACGGGATCTTCGTGGGCATAATCCCCCGACAACTTTCTGGGATCGTGGCCTTGTGTCACGGTTCCATCCATTTCCCCGACCGTCCATGCGCAGGACGTCGAATGTCCTCCTGCGGGCCGATCATCAGGTCCGCTCGTATCGGACGAGGGCATCGCGGCAATGCCCCATGGCCAGCTTGAGATCGTTGAAGACCGTGCGCTCGGATATGCCCAGATAATCGGCGATCCGGCTGTTGGGCCAGTTCTCCACACGGCTCAGAAGCATCACCGTCTGCGTACGCGCGGGCAAGCCAGCGAGCGCGCGGGACAGATGGGCGAGGCGCTGGCGCTCGATGAGGGCGTCTTCGGTCGAGGGGACATCCTGACACACCTGCAGCACGACGGAAGGGTCAATGTTCTCGGCCTCGACCCGCGAGCGGGTGGCCATCCGGCGCAGATGATCGATCGCCAGATTGCGGGCGGTCTGGTGCAGGAAGGCCTCGACATGGGAAATGGAGCCATGTTCCATCGCCTTGCTCGCGCGGATATAGGTCTCCTGAGCCAGATCCTCGGCAATCTGCCGGTCCCGGACAATGCGCATCACGTTCCAGATAAGCGATTGCCGCGTATCGGAAAAGATGCTGATCAACACACCGCTCATAACGCGCATCCCGTCTGTCGCCGTGGTGGGTCCGACCGGGAGCCCGAGGTTCGGCCGAATCCGACCGCCTGATCGGCTAAGGCGGTCACGCGGGCATTATAGACGCGCCGAGAGAAGGGCAACAAGCTATCTATGGACGATACCGGCAAAAACCGGGGCTTTGACATCCCAAACGTTCCCCCGCAGTTTCCAGAGTGCGCAGCGGCGCGCGCGGAACCGGGACCGCTCGTTTCCACGATCCCGCCGCATAACCGCCGATAGCTCACCCTCCCGGTATCTGGGGAACGTCCAACATTCCCGTCGTCCGGCGTTTGCACCGATCCGGTTCCCGCGTCACGGTGCCGTGGACCTATGACCAGCCGAGCGATCTCGCCCGGTCACGTCCGTGAAGATTCACCAGGTTCAAGACCTATTGATTTCAGATTTGGTCCATGATCCCGGACCAGCAAGAAGATCTAGATCATGAGCAATCTTTACTGGCTGCCTGAAGAGCAAATGGAGCGGATCCGGCCCTTCTTCCCCAAGCGCCATGGGCGGCCCTGCGTAGATGGTCGGCGTGTTCCGAGTGGGATGTTATTAAATTGCAATGTGTTACGCAGATTCGACGCGCCAAAGGAATACGGTCCGTCTAAGACACTCTACAACCACTATTCGCGATGCTGAACGGCTGGTCACGCCTTAGGCGACCATCCTGAAGTGGCCCCTGTTTTGGCCTGACACCCAGGCCTGAACATGGAGGCTTAGGCTTATGGCTGAGGACATACTTATGGCTAACGTAGAGATCATCACCGATGGCGGCCGTCGTCGGCGCTGGAGCGTGGCGGAGAAGCTGCGCATCGTCGAAGAGACGCTGGAGGATCATGCCAGCATCTTGATCGTCGCGCGGCGCAATGGCGTGGCGCCGAACCTGCTGTATCGTTGGCGACGTCTGATGCTCGCAGGGGGAAGCGTCGCCGTGACCGAGGATGACGATGTCATCAGCAATTGCGTCGTGCGCGAGATGGAAAGCCGCATCCGCGAGCTGGAGCGCCAGCTCGGACGCAAGACCATGGAAGCGGAGATCCTGCGCGAGGCTCTGGACAAGTCACGGGTCAAAAAACCGACCTTGCTCGTGCGGTTGCCACTGAAGGGCGATTTCCAGTGAAGGCCATGGCAGAAACGCTGGGCGTGGCGCGGTTAAACCTGATCGATCGCTTGCGGGGTCGCAGCAAGCCGCGGCGGGGGGTATCGCAAGGCCTAGGACGCCGATCTGGTGCCGCAGATCATGGCCCTAGTCGCGGCGCGGCCGACCTATGGCTACCGCCGGATCAGCGCGATCCTGAACCGCCAGCTGCGATCCGATGGCTGCGCCCCGGTGAACCACAAGCGGATCTACCGGATCATGAAGGCCCATAACCTGTTGCTGGCGCGCAAATGCCCGAGCATGTCCACGATGGCAAGGTCATTGTGATGCGCTCGAACCTGCGCTGGTGTTCGGGCGGGTTCGAGTTCACCTGCTGGAACGGCGACGTCATCCGCGGCGCCTTCTCCCACGTCGAGATGACCTTGAATCACAGAGCGTCGATAACCGGAATCCCTTTTGTCAACACGTCCTAGGCCCCGGCTCGATCTTGTCGCGTCTGCTCCCCTTGTGCAAGTCCCGCATAGAGAGGGATAATCTCGTCCTGCTCATAGGAAACAAGAGCTTCGTTCAGAAAGGTGACCAGCGACAGGGCCATCACTCCCTCCGCTCGTTCCGCTGAGATCCCCCCAGTTGATTCCCAACCATTCAGGCGTCGCAGCCGATATTAACCGCGCGAGCGCCGGTCAATGAAAGGTCTCGCCCTATGCGGCGGCTCTGTAACACATCGTCACAACTTACAGATTGCGTAGGTGCGCGGGCCAATCGGGATGCCCAGTAATCTGCCGGAACCGCATCAACTTCCACACACCATATTTGTGGAAATCGAAATCCAGACGCGAAACCTTCAGCTGCACCATCGACCACAGCGCCCATTTCACATCCGCCAGCGCCTTATGAACTGTCACCCGCGCGACGATGTCGCGCCGAACCGTGCCGAAATAGGCCTCGATCAGCTCATGCTCCTGCGCGGGGGTATAGAACATCTCGCCAAACCAGATGCCCAGATCGTAACATCGGTCGTTCATCGAGGCGTATTCGTAATCGATCAGCATCACCGATCCATCCGGGCCGATCATGAAGTTCCCGGGCATCGGATCGTTGAAACAGGGCACCAGATCCAGCCCGGAGGCCAGAATCGCCTGACGCGCCAGCCCGGCGTTGAACATCACCCAGCTCTCGTCGCGGTAATGCGGCGCGCCGAGATCCGCGACCTGCGCGGCATGCTCGTCAATCATGTCGAAAACCGTCTTGGTCAGGCCAAGGGCCGGCATTGCGTGCATCTTGCGATAGGCGGCAATCGCGGCCCGGCGTCTGGCGGGATCGGCGAAGTCGCTATGCGTCGAGGCCCGGCGATCCGGCAGGAAATCGTTGATCTCGATGCCCTTGTGGGCCAGATCCTCGTAAACGCGCGGCCCGAGCCCAGCGGCGGCGGCCTTGCGCGCGGCGTCAAAGGCCGCGACCCGGTCGATGAACATCTCGGTACCATTGCCCGGCACCTTCACGAACCAGTCGCCCGATCCGTCTTTGGCCGTCACCCGCCAGTTCTCGTTCGAGATCCCGCCCGAAACGGGGCCATAGACCATCCCTGCCCCACCGCGAAACAACGGCGCCTCGAGGATTGCCGCCTCGATCGTCTCTTCCATCGGCGTCGCCGCAGTGCCGAGCGGTTTCATCATGCCTGCCCCCTGACAATGCGGATCTTTTCCTCGAACCCCGGGTGGTTCAGCGCAAGGCGCAGCCGCATCAGCCGCCATTCGCCGTACTTGAGCCACTCGACCCCGCCGCGCACCGAGTGATGCGCATGAAAGCGCGACCACAGCGCATGCAGCATGTCATCGACAAAGGACCACAGCCGCGCGCGGGTAAAGGCGACAGGATCGGGACCGCCGTTATAGGCCGCAAAGCCCGGCTGCATGTCGGCCTCGAAATCCGTGACCTCGGCAAGGAGCGCCCCCACCTCGTAGAGCGGATCCATCATCCCCGCGCGGTCGTAATCGATCAGCCGCAGACCCGGCCCAACCAGCAGGTTCGAGGCCGACCCGTCATTGCGGCAGGGCTTCAGCGCGACGCCTTCCATCATCGGCTCGCACAGCGCGATGGTCGCCCGCAGCCAGCCGATATCCTCGGGCAGAGGCGCACCGATCCGCCCGAGATTCGCGATCAATCGGTCGATCCCGGCGAAAGGGTCGAACCGGGCGGCGAGCGGCGCGGTTCCGTGCAGGGCGCGCAGCGCGGCCATCGCGGCGGCCACGACACCGGCATCTTGCAAGGTCGCCTGATTGGCAGTGCGCCAGCCGGCCTCGGGGCCCAGCGCCTCCATCGCGATGGCGCCCTGCGCGGCATCCGTCCAGATGACCTTCGGCCCCACGCCGATCTCGCCCGCCTGCCGGGCGAGCTGCATCGCCGCCGCCAGATCGAAGCCCGCGCGCATTTCGGGGTGCATGACCTTGACGAAGACCGCCCCCCCGGGCGCCGCCACGATCACCGACGCGCTTTCGAGCGCCTTGTAGCTCGGCGATGCGAGCGGTCCGGGCCCGGGTGTCGCGGGTGCCCCCTCGGGCAGCCCCGCGGCCGCGCAGGCGGCGGCAAGGATCTCGGCCGTGACGAGGGCTCCGCTCATGCATTCGCCTCCGCCGCCTTGTCGAGATCGCCCCCGGCAAGGTCGATCCGGCGCACGATATCGACGAAGACATCGCATCCCGCCGCCAGATCCTCGGGCGCGGTGTATTCGTCATTGCGGTGGATCACCCCGTTGACCGAGGGCACGGCGATCACGATCGCGGGCAGGATCGCGTTCACCGCGACCGCATCATGCCCGCCGACGGTATCGAGCTCCATCCGCGCATAGCCGAACGCATCCGCCGCCTGTTCGGTCAGCGTCACCAGACGCGGATCGAACCGCCCGGCGGGACGCTCGTCGATCGACACTATCCCGGCCGTCACATTCGCCTTCGCCGCCAGATCGGGCAACGCCTTGCGCAGCGCATCCAGCGACCAGTCGAGCATGGATTGCTCGGGCGAGCGGAGTTCGGCGAACAGGATCGCCTTGCCCGGCACGATATTGGGCGAATTGGGCGACACATCGACCCGCGCGACCGAGGTATAGAGCGTATCGGCCGCCGTATCGGCCAGTTCGCGCACCTTGGCGATGATATAGGCCGCGCCCAGAACCGCGTCCTTGCGTTCCTCCATGGGCGTCGGACCGGTGTGGTTCTGCTCGCCCGTCACCTCGATGCGCACCTTGTAGGCGCCCCAATGGCGCAGGTAGGGCGCAATCCGCCGCCCCGTCTTTTCCAGATGAGAATCGCCCTCGATGTGGATTTCCAGATACAGATCGGGCTTCGGCATGACGCCGGTGCCGTTGAAGCCGGTGCGGATCAGCTCCTCGCCGACGCTCTTGCCGTCGCGGTCCTTGCGCGCCAGGGCCCAGTCGCGTTCGACCAGACCCGCCCAGACGGACGAGCCCAGAAGGCTCGGCTGAAAGCGCGCGCCCTCTTCGTTCATCCAGTCGGCGATGACGTAATTGCATTTGGGGGCGATGCCCTCCTGCGCCGCAATCGCGCGCCAGCTCTCGACGGCGGCGAGCCCGGCCATCACGCCATAGGCGCCGTCGAACCGGCCCCCCTTGGGCTGACTGTCGAGGTGCGAACCGAGCATGACCAGCGGCGCATCCGACCCGGCAAGATCGATCCGGCCGAAGAGATTGCCGATATCGTCGATCACCACGGTATAGCCGCGCGCCGTCAGCTCGCCGATGAACCAGTCGCGCGCCGCCTTGTGCGCATCGGTCAGCACCGGGCGGTCAACCCCCCCGTCCCCGGTCGAGCCGAATTCGGAAACCTTGTCCATCAGGGACTGGAACAGCGCCGCATCGATGTGCGCGAGGGTTTGGGTGTCAGACATCGGGTGTCTCCATCGGTAATTCGGACGTCAGGGAAGGGTCGGGGATGAGGAAGCACGACGCAAGCGCCTGCCCCCCGCGGATCCGCAGGCCCGGGTTTTCAACGCGGCAACGGTCGAACGCATGCGGGCAGCGGCTGGCAAAGGCGCAGCCGGGCGGCAGGTCGATCGGGCTCGGTGGTTCGCCGTCCAGAAGGCAATCCTCCGGGCGGTAGCGGCGGGGTTCGAGCGTCGGCGCCGCCGACAGGAGCGCCTTGGTATAGGGATGGCCCGGATCGAAGAACAGCCGCTCGTTCGGGGCCACCTCGACCGTTTCGCCCAGATACATCACCGCGATGCGCGAACAGACCTGCCGCACCATCGTCATGTCATGCGAGATGAAGATATAGGTGAAACCGTGCTGCGCCTGCAGCCGTTCACAGGTCAAGCAGCTTGCCCTGTTCGGTCTGATCGAGGGCCGAGAGCGTTTCGTCCATGATCAGCAGGCGCGGTTCGAGGATCATCGCCCGCGCGACGTTCAGCCGCTGGCGCTGCCCGGCCGAAAGCCCGGTCGGCAGGCTCTCATAAAGCGCGGGATCGAGCCCCACCTCCGCCATCACTGCCCGCGCCCGCTCGCGCCGCTCGGCAGCCGTGCCGATGCGATGGATCTTCAGCGGTTCCTCAAGCATCGCCCCGATCGACCATTGCGGCGGTAGCGATCCATAGGGGTCCTGCAAGACGAGCTGAAAGCTGCGCCGCAGCTCGCGCAGGCGGGCGGGCGTCGCGGTGCCGACATTCTCGCCCTCGAAAAAGATCGAGCCGCCTTCCGGCCGTTCGAGCCCCGTCAGCAGCCGCATCAAAGAGGATTTGCCGCACCCGGATTCGCCGACGATGCCGAAATTGTCGCCCGGAAAGACGTCGAAATCGACATTGCGCACCGCCTGCACCAGTGCCTTGCCGCTCTTGCCAGTGGTCTCGTAGGCCTTGGAGACGCCGCGCACCGACATGATCGCGCGCTGGTCGCGCTTTTGCCGCTCGTCGCGCCCTTCGGGGCCGCCCTGCCACAGGGTGGGCAGCTCGGCGATCAGGTCGCGGGTATAGGCATGGCCCGGCTGCGCCACCAGATCGCGCGGCGTCTGGCGTTCCACCACCCGGCCGTGATGCAGCACCATCACCTCGTCCGAGGCATCGCAAGCCACCGGCAGCGACGAACAGATGAACAGGATCGCGGTCGAGAATTCGGCATTCAGCTCGCGCATCAGCTTCAGGATCTGCGCCGCCACCGTCACGTCTAGAGGCTGGGTGATGTTATCCGCGATCAGCAGCGCCGGATCCGAGATCAGCGCATCGACGATCATCGCGCGCTGCATCATGCCGCCCGAATACTGGAACGGGTATTCGTGGAAACGCCGCTCGGCCGCCGGAATACGCACCGCCTGCAACAGCCTGACGGCCTTGGCCCGGGCCTGTGCGGCGGTGATGTCGGGGCGCACCGCGCGCAGCTTTTCCACCAGCTGGGCGCCGACCGTCATCGTCGGATCAAGGGCGCCTGCCGGATTTCCGCCGACATAGGCGATGTCCTTGCCCGCCAGCGTGCGCGCATGGGCCGGATCCTTGATCAGATCGCGGCCGCGAAACAGCACCTCGCCGCCCGACACCCGCAAGGGCGCCGAGAGCCAGCTCGCCAGCGCCCGGGCCAGAACCGTCTTGCCCGAGCCGCTCTCGCCGATCACCGACAGGATCTGGCGCGGAGCGAGATCGAAGGAGATCCCGTCGAGGATGGTGCGCCCCCCCCCCGCGCCATCGGCAACAACGCGCAGATCGCGCACCGACAGCAGGGCATCCGTCCGGGCCATGTCGAGCGACATCTCACGCACCTCCGTAGATCGTGTTGCGGGCCCGTTCGAGCGCAGCCCCCATCAGGTTGATGCTGGTCAGCGTCAACACCAGAAAGACGCCGGGCATGGTGGCGATCCACCAGGCGTTCATCAGGTATTTGCGCCCGTCCGCGATGATATTGCCGAACGTGGGCGTCGGCGGCTGCACGCCAAGGCCGAGGAAGCCCAGAACACTCTCGAAAATCATCATCCGCGCGATGTCGAGCACCGCGACGAAGCACATCGGCGGCAGAACGAGCGGCAGGATCAGCCCGAACATGATCCGCATGTCCGTCGCCCCCAGAACCATGGCGCCGCGAACGTATTCCTTTTTCCGCTCGGCCATCACGGTCGAGCGCATGACGCGCGCATAGACCGGCCAGCCCGCGAGACCGAGCACGATAATGATCGCCGGAATCGTCGGGCGCGACACGCCCAGAATGGTGATCGCAAGGATGATCATCGGGATCGACAGCTGCGCATCCGTCAGCCGCATCAGCACGGTATCGACCTTGCCGCCGTAATAGCCCGACAAAAGCCCGATCACCGCACCGACGAGAACCATCAGGATCGTCGTCGAGATCCCGATCAGCAGCGAATAGCGCAGCCCCACGAGCGACCGCGCCAGCATGTCGCGCCCGAGCTGATCGGTGCCGAGCGGATGCGCCCAGCTCCAGCTCTCGCCCAGAAACAGCGGCGGCGTCAGCTTGTCGCGGATGTTCATCTTCAGCGGGTCGATGCCGCTCAGCCACGGGTACAGGACCGCCGCCGCGAGCAGCAGCACGAAAACAACAAGGCCGATGCGGAACTCCGTCGAGCCGAGCGCCAGATGCCAGATCCGGGCCGAGACGGTCTTTTCGCGGGCGGGCGGGGCGGCGGTGATGTCGATGCTGGCCATCAGTAATCGAGCCTCGGGTCGATGGCCGTCGCACAGAGGTCGACGACGATGTTGATGAGCACGAAGGCCGCAGCAGTTACGATGGCGATGCCCTGGATCAGCGGGAAGTCGCGCTGCATCACGGCATTGATCGTCAGAAGGCCGAGCCCCGGATAGTCGAAGATGAATTCGATCACGAGAACACCGCCGAGCAGCATCGAAAACTGCACGCCAAGCAGGTTCAGGAGCGGCACCGCCGAGTTTTTCATCGCATGGCGGAAAACGATCTGGTTGCGGGTCAGGCCGCGCACCCGGGCGATGTCGATGAAGGTCTGCCCCATGACGCCCGCCACGGAAACCGACAGGTTGCGGATGATGAAGGGCGCGATCTCAATGGCCAGAACGAAGGCCGGCAGGATCGTATAGGCGAACCCCTTGTAGCCGATCGCGGGCACGAGATTCAGCTTGACCGACAGTAGCAGCGCCAGAACGATTCCGAGCCAGAAATTCGGCAGGCTGACGAACACCGAAGACAGATAAAGCGCCAGCCGGTCCGGCAGTTTCCCCGGATTGAGCCCGCCCCAGACCCCGATCGGCACCGCGATGATCAGCGCGAAGACCATGGCGAGCAGCGCGAGCTGAATGGTCTTCGGCGCGGTTTGCGCGATCAGGTCGAGCACCTTCGCGCGTTCCGAGCGGGTGCTGTCGTTGAAGCTCGCCCCGCCCACGGCCGCACCGTTCGCCGGGCGCACGAAGCTCTCGCCGAAATCGCCATGCACCACGCCGCCCATGTAGCGGCCGAACTGCACGTAGATCGGGTCGCGCAGGCCCATTTCGGTCGCGATCTGGTCGATCAGCGCCTCGGGCGCCATGCCGCCCGCCATCAGCCGCACCGGATCGCCCGGCACGACGCGCAGCAGCGTGAAGATCAGCGCCGAGACCAGAAAGACGATGATCGCCCCCTGGAACAGTCTGCGCGCAAGAAATCGGAGGATGAACATCGACTGCTCCGGCTACGTGGCTGTCGATCCGGGGTCGCGAACGGCCCCGGATAAGCGCTCGGTTACGGGGTCATCTGCGGCCCCGGAGACGGGGATCACCCCAACGTGGTCTTCGAGGCGTCGCTCAGGCCGTCCGGATAGATGAACAGTTCCTCGACATCCTTGCGCATGCCGTGGATCAGCACCGAGGTGAACAGACTCAGCGCCGGGACCTTGTCGGCCAGCATCGGCATCAGGTTGGTTTGCAGCGACTGCTTGCGCGCCTCGAGGGATTCGGCATTGCGTTCCGCATCCAGCGCCGCATCGATTTCCGGGTCCTCGATGCCGCAGATGCGCTTCGATGTGGAATGGAAATGCGTGCGCAAGACGAGGTCGGGCTCGGGCGAGCCGGTCGACCAGCCGCAGTCCACCATATGGCCGGGGCCGCCGCCCGGACGGTCATAGAGACGCTCGTTCCAGGCCGCGACCTCCATGACGTTCAGCGTCACCGGAAAGCCCTGCTCCTGCAACATGGCGGTGATCACCTCGCCATATTCCTTGGTCTTCGGATAGAAGCCGGTCGAGGTGATGTATTCGATCTCCGGCAGCCCCTGCCCGCCCGGGAAACCCGCCTCGGCGAGCAGGCGCTGGCATTCCTCGGGGTCGTATTTCGGGTAGTTCGGGATGTCGAAATAGCCGAACTTGATCGGCGAGACATAGTTCGACGACGCCTGCCCGGCCGAACCCATGACCTCCATGATCATGTCGCGGTCGATCGCATGGGCCGCCGCCTTGCGCAGGCGCGGATCGTTGAACGGCGGCTTCGAGCAACGGAACCACAGGTATTTGTTCTCGACCGAGACCAGCCGCGACAGCTTGATGTTCGCGTCCTTTTCCAGCGTCTCGACCTGCTCGGGCTCCAGCCGCTCGATGACATCGGCCTGGCCGTTCATCAGGGACAGCATCCGCGTCGTCGCGTCGCCCACGAAGGAGAAGGTGACGCCCGCGATCTTCGGCGCGCCCTTGAAGTAGCCCGGGAAGGCCTCCATCACTGTGTCGTTGCCGCGCTGTTCGACGAATTTGAACGGGCCTGTGCCGTTGAGCCGCTGGGTCAGCGCGCCCTTCGACCCTTCGGCCACATCCTTGGCCGACAGGATCGGCAGATAGGAGGCGAGGAAGATGAAGAGCGAGGCACCGTAGCCGCCCTTCGAGGTGTCGATGATGACGGTGTAGTCGTCGGGGGTGATCACCTCGAATGTGTCGGTCGGGCCAGGATAGACCTGCTTCGGACGGTCGAGCTGGGCGCCGTATTCGAAGGTCGCCTTGACGTCCGCTGCGGTGAAGGGCTTGCCGTCATGGAAGCTCACGCCCTCGCGCAGCTTGATTTCCAGATGATGCGCGTCGATTTCGCGGATCGAGGTGGCGAGCTCGTAGATAACCTCGTCGGGGGTTTCCGGGCGCATGGGCGCGCGCGTCAGGAAGCCCATGACGAACCCCTCGATGTTCGACTGCGACAGCGTCGTGTGCGAGGTCGGGTCCCAGTTGCCGGTGATGTTCTCGGCCGACAAGAAGGTCAGCGGGCGGACATCCGCCGCGCGCGCCGCGGTAAAGAAGAAATCGGGGTTGATCCGGGGCGCCGCAAAGGCCGCACCCGCCATGGCGCCGTAGCGAAGGAACTTGCGTCTGTCCATGTAGTCGCTCTCCTGTTGGGGTATTTGTTTCGTGTTTTTGGTTATGCGTTTCGGCCCTCAGGCCGCCTGTGTCGCGCGCAGCGCGGCCAACCGCGCGAGCATGGATCGGTGCAGCTCCGGCGTGGCCGAGGCCAGCACGTCGCCCTGCGAGCGGGTGGATAGATCGTTGCCGTCCCAATCGGTGATCACGCCACCCGCGCCGCGAATGACCTGCACCACCGGCAGGTAATCGTAGGGCTCGAGCCCGGTTTCCAGAACCAGATCGCAATAGCCCGACGCCAGCAGCGCGTAATTGTAGCAATCGCCCCCGAACCGGATCATCCGCACCGAGGCGCGCAGCATCTCGAACACCCGCGCCTTCGGGCCGGAAAACAGCAAGGGATCGGTCGTATAGGCAAAGGCCTCGGCCAGATCCGTGCGGCCACTGGTGCGGCAGGGCGTTCCGTTCATCGTCGTCGCCGCGCCGCGCACGCCCGCCCAGCGTTCGCCCGTAGCTGGCATGTTGATCATACCAAGGCAGGGCTTGCCGTCCTCGAGCAGCGCGGTCAGCCCGCCGAACAGCGGATGCCCGGTGACGAAGCTCTTGGTGCCGTCGATCGGGTCGACCACCCAGACATGCGTCCGGTCGATGTTCACCGGCGCCTCTTCCTCGCCATAGATGCCGTGATCGGGGTAGATGGCGCCGATCCGGCCGCGCACGAAGGCTTCCACCTTGCGGTCGGCCACCGTGACCGGGCTGTCATCGGCCTTGTGCTCGATGGCGAGGGTCTGGCGAAAATGCGCCAGCGCGAGCCGCGCCGCCTCGTCCGCGGTATCATGGGCAAACCGCAGCGCCTGATCCAGATCGAGCATGACCGGGGCCTTCCTTCCTGGAAACCGTTCTTCTGATGTGGAGATTGTGGCATTTCCCCCGTCATTTGCCACATAAAGCGGGCACAAACGCACATATATGCAAATAATGGTGCATATTTTTGCGTATATTCTCACAAAATGCACATGGCACAGGCAGAGATCGCAAAGCTGGCACCAAATATCCGCAAAAAAGCAAATCGGCTGGCGGACCGGGCGCTGCATGCTAAAGATCACCAAACGGCGGGAGAACGCGATGTGGGCGCATGAGCGCAAATCAAGGATCCTCGAGATCCTCGGGCGGGAAGGCAGGGTCTACACCAACAGCCTCGCGCATATGTTCGACGTCTCGCGCGAAACGGTGCGGCGCGACCTTCTGGAGATGGAGGAGGACGGCAACCTGCAACGGGTTCACGGCGGCGCGACGCCCCTGCGTGCCGATATCGTGCCCGAACCCGCCTTCCGCGACCGGCTCGAGGCGCATTCCGAGGTGAAGGCGGCCATTGGTGTGCGCGCCTGCGAACTGATCCCGCCGGGCTCAACACTGTTCATCGACGCGGGGACAACGACGTTGGCCTTTGCACAGGTGCTGGCGCGGCGCGGCAATGTGCGGATCATCACCAATGCTATAGAGATCGCCCAGATCATGGCGCGGGTGGACAGTTGCGACACGCTATTGCTGGGCGGGCGGCCGCACAGCGACGTGCCCGCCACCTATGGCGAGATGACCCTGGCCGAGATCGACCGGTTTCTGGCAGATTTCGCGGTCATCTCGCCCGTCGGCATGCATCCGACGCGCGGTGCCACGGATTATGAGCTGCACGAGGCCGAGGTTGCGCGCACCATGATGCGTCGCGCGCGCAGCTGCATCATGCTGGCCCATGCCGACAAGATCGGCACCGAAAGCCGGGTCACGATCTGCCGCCCTGACGAGATTGACCATGTGGTCACCGATGACCGCGCCCTGCCCGGTCTGACATTGAGCCGCGGCACAGTGCATTATGCCGTTCCGGGTTAACCAACAATCGCCGGGCCTCAGGCCGAAAGGTCCTCCGTAACCGATGCAAATGCACCCATAACGCCGTGCCGTCCTGAAACCTCGTGATCAGGCGTTGGCCCGGAATTCTCGTTGGAGGCATGTCTGCGGCGATTTGATTCGCCCGTTTGATCGATCAGTTGCTGGGAGCACGACAATCTGGATGAGGGACTGCGCCCCAGGTCAATGTGCTGAAATCCAGAAAGAGCTTCGATCTGTCGGCCAGAGCCGGATCGTTATGCGGTTAGCGGTGCCTGCAGTGCAACACATCGGATCCGGCCGAGACGCTCACCCGTCCACCAATGATAGAGATATGGTCAGCTCTCGCTGAAACAGTATAGCTCCTGCCGCCTGGCAAGAGCATCAACGAGGCCAGGTCTCCTTGCTGCATTGCAGAAAGCGCCCAGAATGCCCTCTGAGCCGGAGTCCATCACGGGAACCCGGTTCCTGTATGAATGACAGAAAATCGGCTAGATTCGACAGTCGGAGCGAGGGTCTCAGACGCCGTCACGACCGACCGGGAAGTGCCAGGGCATCAGCATCGCGTAGTCGACATTGCCTTTATTGTGCTCGATTTCATTTGCGGCCCATTGAAGGTAGGCACGTGGATCGACGCCGTTCAGTTTTGCGGTTTCGATAAGCGTAAAATAGATTGCCCAAGTTTCTGCCGACTCAAATGATCCAGCGAAGAGCGAATTTTTCCGAGTCAATACAATACCACGGATGCAACGCTCGACCGGATTATTATCGATCTCGAGACGGCCATCAAAGATGAACCTGGCCAGATCGTCCATCGCATTAAGAGCATAGTTGATGGCAGATTTCACCTTACCCTCCACAGCCGCTTCACTCCTTCGAAGCAAGTCCTCGATTTCGCAAATAATCGGGAGAGACCGCTCCTGTCGCATGGTCTCCCGCTGCTCGAAGGTAAGGTAGGCGGCGGCCTTTTCGACCGCATACATACCTTTGATGAGCTTCACGACCTGTCTGGCAGTAGGACTTCCAGAAACTTCTTCGAACTTAAGCCTGGCGTGCGCCCAACAGCGAACAGGTGACATTGCATCGTTACCTCTCTCATTTCTAAAGAGAAAATTATAGCCTGCATATCCGTCAATATGAAGATATCGGATGCTGGTCCCGGAAAGAAGCTCCTGAATAGTTTCGCCGCTTCGCGACGGGCGAGCCTGAAATACGACTATAGGATTGGCATTGGGGTTCCACTTACGTTCGTCGCGTAGAAAGGCATACATGTAGAATCTGTCGCACTTCCCCTTGCCCTTATTTTTTGCTCGCCCCTGCCGTTGAACGCGGATTGGCGTTTCATCAGCATGAATAACTTCTCCGGACTTTATATCATCCAGCATCGCAGCCCTGATTGGCTCCAAAGCGGCCGACACATGTATAAGGCTACGGTTTAAGGTCGAGTCGGCATGCCCGACTCCTCCATTGCGGATCCTGCGTCCGGCTCGTGTAATGGTGCTATGCTCGTAATACTTTTGCGCAGCGAAACCGATGACCGTTCCAAGGCCTAGTTTTCTGCGCTTCATAATATGGCGATCAGTCCGCTTACCGTTTGGGGCAGATTCCTTACACGCCTGCTTGCCGCAGACTCCCTGATAGTATACATGCTCGATAAGGACGATGTGTTCAGGAATGACCTGTGTTTCCGTGCTATCCCAAGCGCGAATAAATTTTTGCTTGCACCCGCAGGTGCAGCAGATCTGGCTATCTGGGTAATGGTCCTGCCTGATGGTTTCTACCGCAGCAGACTTTCTTAAAGATCGCTTGCCCCGTGGTTTTTCGGGAACTGGATCATCGTTACCCGCTTTTATAAGCGCAAGCTCCAGATCGGTATCATCCTCGTCAGCGGGGCTCTTCTCAGAGTTTTCTCCGTAATGCCGGCGCCGTAACGAGGCCAATTCCTCCGTCTTCTTTTGCAGAGTATTCTTGAGTTTCTTGATCTTCTCACGCATTTTCTGCGCTTCGTCTCGGGTTTCCGAGAATATCGCAAGGATACCGGAGATATGACCTGTAATCAGGGCTGTAGTCTTCGTTGGACTGCCCGTTAGAGCGCCCACCGCAGACACAATTTCACTGCAAAGTATACCAATCGGATTCTCATCATTATTGTCAGATTCTGGATTCGCATCAAATGGGCGGAATGCGCTCTGCTGGGCGGCGGGCGCATCAGAAGGATTGGCCCGATATATTTTCTTCTCCGGTTTTGAATTCTTCATCGAGAATTCTTCATCCAAAATTTATTTTTTCGAAGGCGGGCTCCTGCGCCAAGGAACGAGAAAAACAGACGGAGAAGGATGTGCTCCTGATTGAGGGGCATGAAGATTCTCTCAAACCCCATATGGCTTTCGAATTTGGGTGGATTTTCATTCAGCAATTGGAAGTTTTCTATTGAGATGCGGCAGATCATCCCCATAACGGAATCCATGCGATAGAGAGTATGATTTTCCGAGAACCCGGCTGCCCAGGATGGCAGGATTCGGTCTCCCCCTGGGTGGCTCATAGAGATTGCATGGATGCTTTTGGGGAGCCATTTTTATCCAAGACAGCATGGTAATTTCCTTTGTATTGGGCGCCTTGGGCAGTTCCGCTGTTTTCGTCTCTAGGCCTGTATTTCTCCAAATTCGAAAACACGCAAGATCTTGAAAAAAAATTATAAATCGGGAAGCTGGGGCGTGTAATAAAGTGGCCGATGCGAAAAAAGAAATGCCATTTCATTTTTCGCATTTCTATTTGGAATAGAGTTATGGTTATCTCCTCAGATATCTGGTAGGATTTTAGACGATGCTTCCCAGATAATGCGACCGGAACGAACTTTCCGCTTCAACGCGTCTATTTTTTCGCATTTTGGAAAATGAGATTTTGGGGTTTTCGGGAAACGAATCGGTTCGATTGCGTGACAATCCCGCCCTTGATGCTGTGGGCTAGTGGGCATCGAACTTGGATGTTCGGGCAGTTGTGATTCGATTTCACATCTCTTGCCGGCACCTCGAGCAAGGTGCTCTTGGCTCGGCACCAAGATCTGAACCCTGCTGCGGCTGACAGATAACCTGATCGATGTTCTCAAGTCGATTAGAACAGACTGAGCGCGTCCCGATAATTTGGGACCGGCATCCAGACTTCACATGGGGCGCCAACGAGGAGCCGTCGACCTGACCGCATCAGGCCTGAAGCCGGATGTGATCGTTATCAGTTCCTGATAAAAATTGGACTACTCAAATACGGCAAGGGCTGGAGGCTGTTGCCCGGATATTTCCTTGGCAATCTTTAGTATGCTTAGTTTTATTTATCCACATTTTCAGGTCGCACTTGGATTGCCAGAAGGATTTTCAGCACTTAGAATCGAATGGTCAGATGTAATTAAACGGAAAAAGTATTTCCGGAGATCGGTGATGAGAAAAACAAGCCTGCTTATGCTTAGCACTTGCGCGCTGCTGACAGCGGCGCCGGCGATTTCGGAGGGTGCATCCACCTCGGATGTGCAATACCAGATGCTAAACCCGCCGGAGGTCGCGAAAGAGATTATTGATCTCGACAGGGAGATTGCTGCGGCTGAGGCGGATGCAGCGTCCTATGGCGGCGGCCTAATCCAGGCGATGGTCAAATCCAGACTCGAGACTCTTCGACTTACCAAGGCAATTCTTCAAAACCGTATCGTTGCGCAAGAGGGTGGTGCGACCATCAAGATCACTGTCTTGGGCGGACAGCCAGATCCAGAGTTGGCCGCTCGTATTTTAACGGAAATCGAAGCCCAAACGAAGCTTGTGGAGGAGGCCCAGCGTCAGATCGGGCAATCTGGCTCTGGCGGTTTGGTCGGTGCGCTGGCGACCAGCCGCCTCGAAACGGAGAAGATGAACCTCGCAGTGCTCCGATCATCCTGGTATCGAGCCGCTTATGGGGTGATCGCACCTGCTCTGGCCGCTACGGAGTCACCGGCGACTTCGCCAGCCTCCCCTCAGGCCGGTCAGGAAACTTCATCCGACGCCCTTTCCGGGAAGGTCGACTGGGCAGACCCGGCATACCCGAACATCGATTACGGCCGTTCAATTTTCTCACAGCTAAACCGCGAAGGGTTCCGGATTTCGGGCTGGTGGGGAATCTCTGAGACAAAGGCCGCGGTTGACGACACCGTTCAGATCTTTGCGATCAATGTATTGTGCAGGGGGAAATTAGTTTGGGATAGGATGGGGGAAATCCGATAGGATCGGATCACTTATCTTATTGATTTAAAATGAAAACAAGCGCGCGAAGTCCGGACGCGATTTTCGGTTTGGTGGTGATCCTAACAGAAACCCCGCACCCTTTGAAAACAAATGGAAAAATGGCGATATACAGATTCACCCAACAATGCAGTCAGGCTGATTAAGGACAGATTGAGAAAGCATTGCGAAACTATCAAACGGTAATCGCGTCTGGGTGTTCCCATGTCGACAAGCCAGCTTCAGTGGCCACGGCCCGAATAATATCCTTCCCCTTGACCAACCCGGAGCGCTCCCACTTCTCCTTCGACTTTAGCAACTCTACCAGCGCATCAGAGAGGTGCGTATAGACATACGATATGTTGGCATCTTCAGGGTGATCATTGAGAACCGCAGAGAGTTCGCCGTAGCCTCGCTCCGAATCGTAGAACGCATCCGTCGCGACAATCTTCAGTGCCATCCAGAGGATGTCGGGATCTATAACCGGATGGTCTACTTCTTCTAATGGCATATCTGCCCCGCCGTCAGGACGATCCACGCCATCCAGAAGCCAATCAACCGTCTTATCGGTGCTAAATATCATACCAATCAGATACTTGACTGGAATAGAACCACGACGTTTCCAAGATGCGATAGCTGTCTTGGAGACCTCTAGCATCTGTGCAAGCTCTTGATCTTGCTTCAGCCCATGCAACGCCTTGGCGCGCTCGATTACCGCGCTCGCATCCATAGTGCTCATATTGCGATCTACCGTCTTTACAGATCGCAATATGCGATCTAGATTGCATCAAGACACATTTTGCACGGGTTAGGACCTCCATGCAACACGGGAGCCGAGAAGTTTATTTGCAGGTTCGGGGATTGCTCATCGCGAGTGGAACCACACTCAGCCGGTGGTGCATCGAAAACGGCATTAGTCGTCAGTGGGCAGAACTAGCTCTGAAGGGAGACCGAAAAGGCCCTGCGGCCAGAGACTTGGTCAAACGGCTTCTGACCACTGTAGGTGAAAATATTGAATGACCAGCGCGTGGATCACCACTTATGACCTTGCCATTGCCCTCGGGAAATCCCCTCAGTGGATTAGGCAATGCTGTAAAGCTAGCCGCATAGACGGCACCACCATTGATACACTCCTTACTTCAAGCGTTGGCGGGTCATCCGGGTCGCAGTATGCGATCCGCGTCTCAAGCCTCCCCGCCGCTCTCCAACAGCGCCTGCGCGACCTGAACACCGACGCCATCGACCTGGACGCCCTGCGCATCGACGAGCGCGGTCTTGCCGAACACAATTGGAAGCTGTCCATCATTCGCCCGATCCTCGCCCATCCTTGGGGCAGTTCGGAGCGCCGCGCTGCCATTCGACAGCTTGTCGGGAAAGTCGTTCTGGGTTGGGATGGTAAGCCGTGGACCCTCAAGGAAACCACGCTCGAACTGTGGATTCGCACCTACGAAGAAAATAACGGCCTTCACCTTTGCTTGGCTAAAAAAGTGCGCCAAGACAAGGGGAAGGCCCGCGTCATGCTCCGCAAGGAATGGGACAATGCGGTCCCGTTCGATGCCGCGACCTGCGCTGCGATCCGCCACGAGGTAAAGCAGTATCTGCGCGGTCTGATCAAGGCCGGGGGCACGAAAAAGAAGGTCCTCGAACTCACCAGCGACAAGCTGCGCGACATCACCGCACGTCATGGCGGGAATCCTGACGCGATGCCCGTCGAAGCCTTTGTTATCCCGCTCGATTTCTACCGAGAAGAACTGCATTTCCGTAAGGTCTACCGGCACAAGAAAGACCGGAAGGCGAGCCACGACGCCAAGCCGCGGATCCTGCGCACCATCGAAAACCTGAAGCCCATGGATGTTGTGGTGATGGACGTTCACCACATCAACGTGCTCATCGCGCGCGAGAATGCCATGATGACCCCCTATCCCTCCCATGTCATCAGCGAACCGG